>NZ_DASYJG010000068.1:0-74008 GCF_035996765.1 Baekduia sp. | reverse complement strand
ATGGTCGCCTATGGACCATCAGTCGTCCCTCGACGCCTTGGCGGGGGCGTCAGGGATGGCGCAGAGTGGTGTAGAGGGCGAGGTGGCGCTCGGCGATCGCGTCCCAGGAGTACGTGGTGCGCGCGGCGGCTGTTGCTGCGGCCGACAGCGCGGCGCGGCGGTCGGGGTCGGCGAGCAGTGCGGTGAGGGCGGTGTGCAGCGCGGCAGGGTCGCCGGGCGCGACAAGCTCGGCCGCGCCGGTCGCGGCGACCTCGCCGAAGCCGCCGACGTCGGAGAGCAGCAGTGGGCGGCCGAGGCCGAGGGCGGCGTAGAGGACGCCGGACTGGTCGATCTCGCGGTAGGGCAAGGTGATGAGATCGGCTCGGCGCAGGACGCCGGCCAGCTCGGCGTCAGTCACAAATCGAGGGACGAGCCGGACGCCAGGCGGAAGCGCGGTCGGCAACGGCATCCGCGGCATCCCGACGATCCACAGCTCCCCGGGCGGTTGCGTGCCGAAGCGCCGCCAGGCGTTGAGCAGCACGTCGATCCCCTTGTAGGGGCGCAGCAAGCCAGGGGTCGCGACGACCGGCGTGCCGGGCGGCGGCTCGGGCAGCTCGGGCGGCAGCCGCGCGTCGAGTCCCGCGAGGTGCGTGAACGCGCCATGCGGGATGACCGTGATGCGCGCGGGGTCGAGGCCCAACTCGCCGGTCAGCCGCGCGCGACCGTGCTCGGAGTGCACGACGACATGATCGACACGCTCGTACAACCGGCGCTGGGCACGCAGCTGGCCCGCACGCGGCTCGCGCGGCAGGACGTCGTGGGCGGTCAGCACGGTCGGGCGAGCCCGCGGCAACAGGTGCACGTCGAGCGGCTGGACGGTGAGCCACTGGAAGTGCACGACGTCGGCAGCAGCGGCCGCGCGACGGTAGGCCACCATGTCGGGCACGTGCTCGACGAGCTTGGCGACCATCCGGGCGCGCGAGCCCGCCGCCCCCACCCGCCCCGACCGCCGGTAGAAGCGCTCGTCGACCGCGTAGCCCTCGGCAGGCGGGACGTCGCCGTAGGCGAAGCGGCTGGTGACGAGCCGGACATCCTGGCCAGCGCGGACGAGCGCAGCTGCCAGCGCGCGGTCATACGGCGGCGTGAAGGCAGAGGGATCGACGAGGTCGACGCGCAACGCTCAGCCCTCCCATCGCCAGTCGTTGCACACCATCATGCTCCCGGGCGGGAACTCGAACGCCATGTCCGCCTCGACGAGCGAGAACCCCAACTTGCGACAGACGGCGTTGGACGGCGCGTTGTCGACGCCGGGGAAGGCGTGCACGGGGAGGGCGGCGGCGGCCCGCGCCGCGTCGAGCGCCAGCGCCGTCCCCGTGGTCGCCAGGCGCCGGCGCTGGAAGGCCGGCAGCACCGCCCAGCCGATCTCATAGATCTTCTCGCCGCGCCACTCGCGCTCCCAGAAGCCGACCCAGCCGGCGGCCGCGCCACCGTCGACGATGCGGAACTGGAACGGGTCCTTGGCGTAGCGCTGCTGGCGCTCGGCGATCTTCTCCGGGCTCTCGGCGCCGCCGATGTGGCGCATCTGCACCGCGTCGCTGTTGAGGGCCGTCAGCAGCGCGAGGTCCTCCTCGCTCCACCGCTCGATGTGGACGTCGTCACGCAGAGCCACGACTCTATGGCTTCGCCGCCGACCCGCCCGCCTGCGAGCATCCCCGACGTGCCACTGCGCGTGGGGATCGATCTCGTCAAGGCCGACACCATCGCGGAGGCGCTCGCCGAGCATGGGGAGCGCTATCTGCGGCGGGTCTACACCGACGCCGAAATCGCGCAGTGCGGCGGCCCCGACGGTGCGCCCGATCCGCTGCGCCTCGCCGCCCGCTTCGCCGCCAAGGAGGCGGCGATGAAGGTGCTGCGCCCCGGCGACGCGGCGGTCCCCTGGGCGGCGATCGAAGTGGTGCGCGACGCCACCGGCATCCCGCAGCTGACGCTCCACGGACCGGCCGCCGCGCTGGCCGCCGCCGCAGGGCTCACGGAGTTCGCCCTCAGCCTCACCCACGAGGACGCCTACGCCGCCGCGGTCGTCGTGGGGACATGATCGGACCGCCGATCAAGAAGCGCGCTCCCAGCACCGATAATCAGGGTCGTGCCTTCTGTCGCAGCAGTCCGAGAGATCGTCAAGGAACACGGTCGCCTCGCCGTCGACGTCGAGACCCTTGCCGACGACGCAAGCCTCTATGAGGCAGGCATGACCTCGCACGCCAGCGTGAACGTCATGCTCGCGCTGGAGGACACCTTCGACGTCGAGTTTCCCGACGAGCTGCTCAAGCGCAGCGTCTTTGCGTCGGTCGCCTCGATCTCCGCTGCGCTGGCCCAGCTCGAAGCGCAGGCGGCATGACCGTCACCGCCGATCGCGACGCCGTCTTCCTGGCCGGGATCGGCGAGATCGCCGAGACGATCGCCGCGGTCCACGCCGACGACGTCGACCGCAACGCCCGCTTCCCGATCGAGGCCGTCACCGCGCTGCGCGAGCAGCGCGCCTTCTCGGCCCTCGTGCCCACCGAGCACGGCGGCGACGGCGTCTCCTTCCGTGCGATCGCCGCCGCCTGCTTCACGCTCGGCCGCCGCTGCGGCGCGACCGCGATGGTCTTCGCGATGCATCAGATCCAGGTCGCGACGATCGTCCGCCACGCCGAGGGCGCCCCGTACTTCGAGGAGTACCTGCGCGCGCTGGTCGCCGAGCAGCGGCTGATCGCGTCGGTCACCTCCGAGGTCGGCACCGGCGGCGACATGAGCCGCTCGGTCGCGGCGCTCACCCCGGCCGCCGACGGCCGCTCGTCGTTTGAAAAGCAGGCGCCAACGGTCAGCTACGGCGGCTACGCCGACGATCTGCTGACGACGCTGCGCGCCCACCCCGACGCCGCCCCCGGCGAGCAGGTCGCCGTCCTGCACCGCACCGACGCGACGACGATGGAGCCCTCCGGCACGTGGGATCCGCTGGGGATGCGCGGCACGTGCTCGCCCGGCTTCACCGTCACGGCCGAGGTCGCCGCCGAGCAGGTGCTGCCGGCGCCGTTCTCGGCGATCGCGCCCGAGACGATGGTCCCGGTCTCCCACATCCTGTGGTCGCATGTCTGGCTGGGGATCGCCACCGACGCCTTCGACCGCGCCCGCGCCTTCGTGCGCGCCGCGGCACGCCGCGCACCCGGCGAGCCCGTCCCGGCTGCCGTCAAGCTCAGCCATGTCATGACGCAGCTCTCGATGCTGCGCGGCGAGGTCCATCGCGCGCTGGACGAGTACGTCGCGGCGGCCGACGACCGCGAGCGGCTCGGCACGATGGCCTTCGCCTTGCACGTCAACAACCTCAAGTTGGCTGCTTCTGAGCAGGTGCCGCGCGTCTGTCAGGGCGCGATGGGCGTCTGCGGCATCGTCGGCTTCAAGAACGACACGCCGTTCAGCATCGGCCGGCATCTGCGCGATGCGATGTCCGCGTCGCTGATGGTGGCCAACGACCGCTTGCACCAGACCAACGCCGGGCTGCTGCTGATCGCCAAGGAGGTCTAGACCGTGGCCGAGTTCCGCCCCGCCTCGCCCGACCAGGCGCAACTGCTCGACGAGCTGGTCGCCGCCGGGCACCTGATCCCGTCGGGCGTCCCCGGCGTCTACGGTCGCGGCGGCGATTACGAGGACGTTCGGATGCGCTTTGACGCCTACGTGACGCGCTGCGCGACCGCCGCCGGCGAGGCGCCCGAGGTCCTGCGCTTCCCGCCGGTGATCCCGCGCAAGCAGATCGAGGATCTCGGCTACCTGGAGAACTTCCCGCATCTGGCCGGGACCGTCTTCGCGTTCGAGGGCACCGAGGGCCAGGCGCGCGCGATGGCCGAGACCGCGGGCAGGCATGAGGACTGGTCAGAGCACCAGTGCATGAGCGACCTCGTCCTGATGCCGGCCGTCTGCTACCCCGTCTACCCCGCGATCGGCCGGCGCGGCCCGCTGCCGGCCGGCGGCGTGACGATCGACCCGGGCGGCTCCTACGCGTTCCGCCACGAGCCCTCCGGCGACCCCGCGCGGCTGCAGATGTTCCACATGCGCGAGTTGGTGCGGATCGCGGAGCCCGAGACGGTGCAGTCGTGGCGCGATGGCTGGCGCGACCGCGCGCTGGAGCTCTTGCGCGGACTGGGGTTGGACGCGCACTTCGACGTCGCCGCCGACCCGTTCTTCGGGCGCAGCGGCCGGATGATGGCCGCCTCGCAGCGGGAGCAGGCGTTGAAGTTCGAGATCCTGGTGCAGATCGCCGGCCCCGAGCCGACCGCGATCGCGTCCTTCAACTACCACCAGGACCACTTCTCCGCGCTGTATGGGATCACGACCGCCGACGGCGCGACCGCGCACACCGCGTGCCTGGGCTTCGGCCACGAGCGGATCGTGCTGGCGCTGATGAAGACGCACGGGCTCGACGTGGCCGCGTGGCCGGACGAGGTGCGCCGGGAGCTGTGGTGAGCACGTCCGCGGGCCTCGTCTCGCTCTTCGGCGCCGATCCGGCGGCGTATGTGCCGCATGCGGTGCATGTTGTAGGAGATCGAACCTACCTCGAGAGCAACTGCTATGCCGACGTGGTGATCGAGCTCCTGCACGCGCGCGGCGACGAGCCACTGGCGGCGATCGGCTCGACGGTCCGCCTCGACTTCGAGGGCGACCAATGGACGTTCTTCAAACCGGACCCGGGCGACCTGGAGCGGCTGTACGGCATCGACATCCACGAGATGCAGCCCTACCGGGCGCTGCCGGATCAGATCGCTGAGCAGTTGGCTGCCGGCCGGACGATGACCGTCGAGCTCGATGCCTGGTTCCTGCCCGACACCGCGTCAACGAGCTACCGCCGCGAGCACGTCAAGACGACGATCGCGCCCGAGGCGATCGACCGCGAGGGGGAGGTGCTGCGCTACTTCCACAACGCCGGGTTGTATGAGTTGCGCGGTGAGGACTACCGCGGGATCTTCCGGCTCGATGGGCCGGTGGATCCGGAGATCCTGCCGCCGTACACCGAGCTGGTGCGGTTCGACGCGGGCGAGCGGCTTTCGGGTGACGCGCTGCGCGACGAAGCGCGGGCGCTCTTGTCCCGCCATCTCGCGTTGCGGCCGGCGACGAACCCGTTCGTGCGCTTCGGCGTGGCCCTGGAGCGCGACCTGCCGGCGTTGCGCGATGGCGATCCAGCGCTCTATCACGCCTATGCGTTCGCCACCGTGCGGATGGTCGGGTCGGGCTTCGAGCTGCTGAGCGCCGAGGTCGAGTGGCTGTTCGACGCGGACGACGACGGACCGGCCGCCGACGCCGTCGCCGCGATGGGCGAGATCGTCAACGGCTGCAAGTTGTTGTCCTTGAAGCTGGCCCGGCGCCGAGCGTTCGATCCGGCCCCGACCATCGACACCCTCGCTGCCGCGTGGGAGCGGGCGACCGGCGGGCTGGATGCCGCGCTGGCCTGAGCAGGACGGCCTGGAGGTTGTGCGGCTCGACGGCTTCGTGGCCGACGGGCCGTTGTCTGACGACGAGGCCGCGACGTTCTCGCTGCGCTTCGATGCGCCGCCGGCAACGGCGGGCGAGGAGGTCGTGCTCGCCTGCGACGGAATCGCCACCGTCTTCGAGGTGGTGCTCAACGGCGTCGTGGTCGCGGAGGGGTCGTCGATGTTCGCACCGCACACCGCGGACGTCGGCGCGTTGCTGCGCGAAGAAGGCAATGACCTTGAGATCCGCTGCCGCGCGCTGAGCGAGGTGCTCGCCGAGCAGCCCAAGCGTCCGCGCCAACGCTGGCGGACCAAGGTGGTGGAGAACGGCGGCGCGCTGCGCTTCGTGCGCACGGCGATCATCGGCCGCGCGCCGGGCTTTGCACCGGGGCCGCCGATCGTGGGGCCGTGGCGGCCGGTGTGGCTCGTGCGGCGGCGCGGGATCGTGGTCGATGACATCGTGCTGCGCCCGCGGCTCGATGGCGATGACGGCGTGCTCGCGATCTCCGCGCGCCTGCGCGGGACGTGGCTACCGGATCACGTCGAGGCGGACGGCGGCGGGCAGCTGCGCGGCGCGATCCTGCCGGCCCAGGTGGAGGCGTTCGTGGGGCCGGAGCACGCGTCGTTGACCGTCGGTCCGGACGGCCTGGTGCACGGCGAGGTTCGCGTCCGCGACGTCGAGCGCTGGTGGCCGCACACGCACGGCGCACCGGCGCTCTACGACGTGGCGCTCGTGCTCGACGGCGGCGCACAGCGCGTTGATCTCGGCACGACCGGCTTTCGCACCCTCTCCCCCGGCCCGGACTTCGACGCTGACCGCGATGCGCTCGCGCTGGCCGTCAACGGGGTGCCGGTCTTCGTCCGCGGCGCGGTCTGGACGCCGGTGGCCGAGGAGGACGTCGTTGCGACGTTGCGCACCCTGCGTGACGCGGGCATCAACCTGATCCGGATCCCCGGCGTCGGCGTCCCCGAGACCGCCGCGTTTCACGACGCCTGCGACAGGTTGGGGTTGTTGGTCTGGCAAGACTTCAGCTTCGCCAACCTCGACTACCCGATCGAGGACGGCGTGTTCCGCGCGAAGGTCGAGGACGAGGCGCGCGCGCTGCTCGCGCAGGTCGCCGGCCGGCCGAGCCTTGCGGTGCTGTGCGGCAACAGCGAGGTCGAGCAGCAGGCGGCGATGTTCGGGGTGGATCCGGCGCTTGGCCGCGGTGAGCTGTTCGGCGTGCTGCTGCCACAACTGGCGCGCGCGGCGGGCGCTGAGGTGCCCTACGTCCCGTCGGCACCATGCGGCGGCGCGATGCCGTTTCACCCGGGAACGGGCGTGGCAAACTACTTCGGCGTCGGCGGCTACCGGCGGCCGCTGAGCGACGTGCGCGCCGCGGGCGTGCGCTTCGCCTCCGAGTGCCTGGCCTTCGCCAACCTGCCCGACGGTGCGGTCGCCGACGGCGAGGGCGTCATGCGCGACGTCGGTGCCGACTGGGACTTCGCCGACGTCCGCGATCACTACCTGACCGAGATGTACGGGTTGGATGACCACACCCCGCCCGCCCAGCTGCGCGCTACCGATCGGGAGCGCTACCTCGCCCTCGGGCGCCAGGTCAGCGGCGAGGCCATGTCGTACGTCTTCGGCGAATGGCGTCGCGCGGGCTCGGGCTGCGCCGGCGGCATCGTCCTGTGGGCGCGAGACCTCCTGCCCGGCGCCGGCTGGGGACTGCTCGACCACACGGGCGCGCCGAAGGTGGCGCTGGCGCACCTGCGCCGGACGCTGGCGCCGCGCGCCGTGTGGATGGTTGACGAGGGCCTCAACGGCGTGGATGTGCACGTCGCGAACGACGGTCCCGAGCCGCTCGACGCAGAGCTCCACGTGGTGCTGCTGGCCAGCGGCACGCACACCATCGCCGAGGCGACCGCACCGCTGCACCTCGCCGCGCACGGCAACACCACCCACAACGTCGAAGCCCTCCTCGGCCGCTTCGCCGACACCGCCTACGCCTACCGCTTCGGCCCACCCGCGCACGACGCCGTCGTCGCCACCCTGCGCGCCACCAACGGCGAGCTCCTCTCCCAGGCCACCCACTTCCCGACGGGCCCGCCACTGGAGCCGACCGACCTCGGCCTCCTCGCGACCATTGAGGGGTCAGACCCCTCAACAATTGCCTGTGGGGAAAACCCCTGCTCAGCGACGAATCCCTCTGTTGAGGGGTCTGACCCCTTAATGTTGGCGGTGACTACGAAGCGGTTGGCGTGGGGTGTGCGGATCGTGGCCCCGGGGTTTCGGGCGGAGGAGGATGCGTTCGTCGTGGTCCCCGACGTGCCGCGAACCGTGCGGCTGTGGCCGACCGTCGAGGGCGCGTCGCTGGAGGGCGCGACGGTGACGGCGCTCAACCTCATCGGTGAGGCACTGATCTCTGCCCCTGATGTGGCAGCCTGACGGCCCTTGGGCGTCGAGCTCTCCTTCTGCGTGGTGAACACCGACCAGCGCGAGCTGCTGGTCCACTGTCTCGACGCGATCGCCGCCGAGCGGGCGGCGCTGCCGTTTGCGACCGAGGTGCTCGTCCTCGACAACGCCTCGACCGACGGCTCGGCCGGCGCCGCGCGCCGACATCCGACCGTGACCGAGGTCGTCGTCCTCGACCAGCGCCGCGGCAAGGGCGAGAACGACAGCCACCTGCTGCAGCGCGCCCGTGGCCGCTTCTGCCTCCTCCTCAACGAGGACTCCGAGCTCCATCCCGGCGCGACCGCCGCCCTGCACACCGCGCTGACGCAGGACACGCAGGCCGCCGCGGCCGGCGCCAAGCTGCTGCGGCCCGACGGCCGCGTCCAGCCCTCGGCCTGGCGTTTCCCGACGCCCGCCACCGCGCTGATCGGCGCGTTCTTCCTGCACAAGCGATTGACCGTCCAGAGCCGCGGGCGCCGGACCCGCCATGTCGACTGGGCCCAGTCGGCCGCGCTGCTCGTGCGCCGCGACGCCGCCCGCGACATCGGCTGGTTTGACCCGCAGTTCTTCGTCTACTCCGACGAGGTCGACTTCTGTCGCCGCCTCGCCGACGCGGGCTGGCACACGCTCTGGGTTCCGGAAGCCGAGGCGGTCCACCACGAGCAGCTCTCCACCGGCGCGGTGCCCGAGCGGCGCATCATCGAGCTCTCCCGCAACCGCGACCGCTACATGCGCAAGCACCACTCCGCGGCCGCCGCCTTCACGGTCCGCCTCCTCACCGCCTGGGCCTACATCATCCGCGCCCTCGTGGCCACCATCGCCCCCGGCCACGACCCCAAGCGCTACATGAAGCACGTCACCGCCACCCTCTTCCCCAACCGCGGAGAGGGCCTGCGCGAAGCGGCCCACGAGTTCAACCGCGGCGGCCCGACGCTGTAGGAACACCGCTAGGCCCGCGGCGCCTCGGCCACGAGGCGTCGCGGGTCTGAACGGATCTGGCTGAGACGCCGCGATCCTGCTCATCCCCTGTAGACCTGGCGTGCGTGCCGATCCACCCGCGACGTCGACTTCGACCATAACTCGCCAGCCCAAAGGCGTGGGGATCTGACCATCAAACATTCGTCCGGGTCCGAACGAAAAACGGGGATGGCGAAACGCGGAGAGTGCTGCGTCGCACTTATACGCCGGATCGGAGTGCGTCAGCGGGCGGAACGCAGGTTCCGCAGCGCGCGCAGCTCCGGCACGGAGACCACGCGCGCGGCGATCAGCAGCGCTGGAGCGACGGCCAGCAGGGCGAGGCGGCTGAGCAGGCCGACGGCCCCGTGGGTCGGCAGCAGGAGCTCGCCGCCGACACCCACCACCGTGAGCACGGCCACCGCGGAGGCCAGCCGCCCCCACTCGAACGGCACGAAGAACAGGCGCCGCGTCAGCAGGTACAGGACCGCCACGATCACGACATAGGCGCCGCAGAGCGCGATGCCGGCGCCGGCGATGCCCAGCGGCCCGACCAGCGTGACCAAGAGCACCACGTTGACGACCAACCCTGCCGCGGTCGCCGGGAAGTTGCGGGTCGTGACCTTCGCGCGCCCCGCGACGGTGATCAACACCAACACGAGCCCGTAGAGCGCCCAGCCCAGCGCGACCCACGGCAACGCGTCGGATGCGCCGTAGTAGCTCGGGTCCGACGCCAGCGCGCGCACGGCCCAGCGGCCGACGAGCGTCACGCCGCAGACGACGACCCCGGTCACCGCGACGTAGGCCGTCGTCACCCGGGCGTACAGGCGCGCGGCCTGCGCCTCGTCGGTCACCGAGTAGGCCAGCGGTGGCCACGCCGCCTGGAAGCCGCGTACGGCGACGATCACGACCGTCGACAGCTTCGCCGCGAAGCCGTAGCGCCCGGCTGCGTCGGCCGACTGGGCGTGCAGTAGGTAGGTCCGATCAACGACGTTGAGCGCGAAGGCCGCCGCATCGGCCGGCACGGTCGGCCCGCCGAAGCGCAGCAGCGCCACGGTCCCGCGCGGCGGGCGGAACGACACGCGATCGCGCTGCAGGATCCACAGGCCGATCAGCACCACCGTCGAGGCCCCGTAGTTGCCCAGCACGTAGCCGCGCGCGCCGCCGTCCTCCACGACCACCAGGATCACCGTCAGCGTGACGGTCAGCAGGATGTTGGTGATCGACATCGTCACGTAGAGGCGCAGGCGCTCCTCGACGCGCAGCAGCGCGTTGGCGACCTCGAGGTTGGTGAAGGCCCACAGCCCGAGCAGGCCGATCGCCATCAGCGTCGCGTCGTCGTGGGCGAGGATCAGCTGGGAGAGCGGGCCGGCGAAGGCCAGGCCGATCAGCGTCACCACCGTCGACACGTACAACGTCCACGACGTCACCGTGCGGGCGAGGTCGACCCGCCGCGCGTGGTCCTCGTCATCGAACCAGAAGCGCACGAACGCCTCGCCGATCCCGAAGCGCAGCAGGATCGAGGTGAAGATGATGGCCGTGAGGAGGTTCTCCGCGTAGCCGTAGTCGGCCGTGCTCAGATGGCCGGTGTAGAGGCGCAGCGTGACGAGCGCCAGCAGGCTCGAGAGGATGCTCGGAGCCTGGTAGGCGAAGGTGCTGGCCAAGAGTCGACGGAAGAGGCCGGCCATGCGGTCGGCGGCACGCTACCGACGCGAAGGACATCTGGCCCGCCCGGGCGGGCCAGATGTCCCGGCCTGCGTTTGCGCGACCTTCTACGCTGCACCGCCGTGGCCGACCTGCGCCCCCTCTGCCTGCTGCTGCTCCCGCGCCCGCTGGACGGCTTCATCCTGCGCGATCAGGCGCAGGATCTGCTGCGGGCCGACGGCGTCGTCGCCGTCGACCCTCCGCGCGTGCCCTACGGCGCGCTGGCGCGCCTGCCCCACGTCCTCGGCGACGCGCTGGCCAACGGCGTTGCCAAGCGGCTGATCAAGGCGCTGCGCCGCAAGGGCGACCGACCCAAGGTCATCGTGATCTTCCACCCCGTCCAGGTGCTGCTGGCCCGTGCGATCCTGGCGCGGACCGACGATTGCGAGCTCTGGTACGGCCGTTGGGACCGCTACGAGCACGCCTACGACGCCGGCCCGCACCTGCGCGCGCGCCTGGGCGAGCTGCACGAGGCGGCCGCCCAGCTCTCCTCGCTGACGTTCGTCGCCAGCGGCGAGCTCGCGCGCCTCGAGGACGAGGCCGGCCGCACCGCGACGCTCGTCCCGCTCGCGGCCGACACGTTCCCGGCGCCGGACCCCACGACGCCCGTCATCGCCGTCTCGCTCGGGCACCTCGGCTGGCGCACCGACTGGGCGCTGCTGCGCGCGGTGGCCGAGCGGATGCCGAACCTCGTGCTGCTGCTCGTCGGCGCCTGGCACGACGACGAGTGCCAGGACGACCCTGACTACGCGTGGTGTCGCGCGCATCCCGGCTTCGTCTGGCTCGGCGCGCGCTCCGACGAGGAGGCGTCGCGGCTGATCCTCTGCGCCGACGTCGGCATCGTCCCGTTCAAGGTCGAGCCGTTCAACGACGCCGGGCTGCCTTACCGGATCCTCAAGTACGCGCGGCTCGGCCGGCGCACGGTGACGCCGGAGCTGGCGGGGGTCCGCACCTGGTCCAACGCCGTGACCACGGCGGCCGATGCCGACGCGTTCGCTGCCGCCCTGACCGAGGAGGCTGGCCGCCGGACCGACCCCGACCTCGCGCTGCGCACCTGGGCGCTAGAGCAGACGGCCGCCAACCAGAACGCCCCGCTGTGGGATCGTCTCCGAACCCTCGGGATCACCCATGGCTGACGACTCCATCGAGATCATCCGCGGCGGCGAGGAGCTGCTCGACGCGCCGCACGCGCTGTGGCTCGCGCTGCGCGACCACCACCACGCCATCGCGCCGGAGCTCGGCGCGGTCCGGTCCGACGAGGACGCGTGGACGCGCCGGCGGGCGCAGTACGCCGCGTGGCTGGCCGAAGACAACGGCGCGTTCCTCCTGGTCGCCCGCCGCGGCGAGCACGTGCTGGCCTATGCCTTCATCCGCCCCGTAGAGCGCACGTCGACGACGTGGGCGACCGAGCGCCGCGAACTCGACATCGAGACGCTCAGCGTCTCCCCCGAGGCACGCGGGACCGGCATCGGCGCGCGGATGATCGCGCTGATCCGCGAAGAGGTCGGCCGCGGCGGCTACGGCGGGCTGCAGGTCACGGCGATCGCCCAGAACGTCGACGCGCTGCGCTTCTACGAACGCGAGGGCTTCGCGCCCGAGTTCATCCACTTGCGGGACACGACACGTACGCCGTGAACCCGCCGCGCATCGGCCCGCGGATGAAGCCGTCGGGCGGTGCGTTGGTCTTCGGGCTCGCCCCGTCGGCGAAGCCGTAGCGGCGCAGCAGCTTCTCGCCGACGAGCAGCAGGGCGACCCCGTGCTCACGCTGCACCGCGCTGCGGGAGCCGACCTGCTTCTGCGACGCGTGCAGGATCCAGCGCGTGTCGGGCACGAGCCGGTAGTTGGGCAGCGTGCCCGCGCCGCAGCGCCGGCCGGTCGCCACGGCGGGCGTGTGCAGCACCGCGGTGAGGTCGTCGTGCGTGGTGCGGATGAAGCGCAGCTCGGTGGCGAGCTTGTCGAAGGCGTCGGCGCGGATGACGACGAACGCCAGCCCAGCGACGACAGCGACCGCCAGCAGCGCGCGCGAGCGCGTCACGAGGTAGCCCGCGGGCAGACAGAGCGCGACGGCGGGCACCGTGAGGTAGCGCGGCAGCACCGAGAGCCCGGCGACCGAGGTGGCGAAGAACGTCAACGAGCCGGCGAGGAAGAGCGCGAGCGCGACGTGGACGGCGCGCGCGTCGCGGCGGCGCCACGACACGGCGATGCCGGCGAGCGCCGCCAGCGCGACCGGCAGGCGTGCGGTGTCGACCAGGAACGAGACGAAGTCGCCGGGGACCTCGGAGAACGCGCGCGTGCGGTTGAGCTCATCGGCGAGGTCGGAGGTGGAGTGCAGGCTGAAGAGCGGGTCGCCGGTGACCAGCGCGTCGACCGCGCACCAGATGAGCGGAGCGATCAGCGGCAGCGCGACGATCTGCCACAGCGGCCGCCCCGCGCGCCAACTGAGCCACAGCCAGTAGGCGCCGCCGAGCAGCCACGCCTCGGGGCGCAGCAGGCCGGCCAGGACGAGCAGGAGCCAGACGGTGCGGCCGCCGAGGTCGGGCCGCGGCGCCGGATCACCGCTCCGGACCGAGGTCCGTGTCGTCTCACCCTCCATATGTCGTGGTGAGACGACACGGATCAGGGAAGGCGAGCGCTCGGCCTCGAGCGCGCCCGCCCAGAGCACGAGCGCGAGGAATGGCTCGTCGACATAGGCACGCGCCGCGTAGAGCAGCAGCGCGAACGACGAGCCCGCCAGCAGCGCGGCGGCGAGCCCCGCCTTGCGATCCCACATCGCGGTCCCGAGGCGGTAGACGGCGTAGGTGAAGGCGACATGACAGAGGCAGGTGAAGAGCACCAACAATCGGTCGCCGTGCTCGCCGAAGAGGCCGAGGACCGCGCAGATCGCGAGATACAGCGGATGCTCGGTCGGCGCCTGGTAGGCCTCGAACGTCGGCAGGTGGCCGGCGACGATCTCGCGGCCCCAGACCAGGTGGTAGTAGGCGTCGTAGTTGGGATAGGTCGGGACGAGCGCCCAGAAGGCGACCGCGACGGCGGCCAGCGCGCCGACGACGAACAACTCGCGTCTCCGCACTTCCGAGTCATTTGCGCGCAGTTTCGTTTTGGGGTCTGACCCCTTGGTGGTACGGCGGGTGCTCATGGAGACAGTGGCGACGTCTGCGCGCTCGTGCGCGCCGCCAAGGCCAGCGCCAGGCCCACCCCGAGCAGCGCCCACGCCAGCGGGTCCTCCAGGAACGACGCGTAGCTCCACGTGTGCAGCACGAGTGCCGCGAAGGCGGCGGCGATCGCCGCACGCACGGGATCCCCGCGTACACCGCGGAAGAGCAACAGGAACGCCGCGGCCAGCAGTGCCAGGTACACCAACAACCCGGGCGCGCCCTGCTCGGCGGCGACCGTGATCGGGATCGTGTGCGACGCCGACACCGCCTTCTCGGCCGAGCCCTTCTCCGCGCGCCGGTAGGCCCGGGAGAAGCCGCCGCTGCCGTACCCCTGCAGCGGCTTGTCGGCAAACAGGTTCACTCCCCCCTTGACGAGGTCATAGCGTCCGCTGGTCGCCGTGTCGGCCGACTTGGAGGAGTTGAGATCCAGCCGCACCGACGAGGGCGCGACGAGGACGAAGAGCGCACCGACGACCAACGCGGCCGCGCCGACGCCGAGCGCCCAGCGCGGGCTCCAGCGCGCGCCCGCCAAGACCAACAGCCCCAACAACAGCGCGGCGAACGAGGACTGCGACAGCGTCAGCACCAACCCAGCCCACAGCACCGCGAGCACCGCAGCCGCACCCCAGACGTCGCGCGGGCGGCGCGCCCAGATCAACACCGTCGCGACCCCCAGCATCACAATCGCCAAAAAGCGCCCGTAGATGTTGGGGTCAAAGAAGAGCGAGTTGACGCGGAAGTAGCTCTCGAACTGGTTCGAGGCAATCACCTTGGGATTGAGGAACAGATGGCGCGTCGCGTACTCCACGAAGCCCACCGCGGCGAACGCCAGCGCGAGCGCCGCGAGCACGCCGAGGACCTGCACCGCCAGGCGCCGCGTCCACGTGATCCGGGCCAGCAGCGCGAAGAGCAGCGCGAAGGGCACGTAGAAGAAGACGACGTTCTCCAAGGCCTTGTCGAAGTCATCGGAGTAGGACGACTGGACGGCGTAGAGCACGACCGCGCCCGCCAGCAGCCATTCCAAGATGGTGGCCTTGCGCTCCTGCAGCTCGGACTTCGCCCCGAAGATCCGCGGGATCGCATACGCCAACGCGCCCGCGCCGACGACGACGTACAAGGGCACCAACAAGTTGGCGGTCGACCCGCCAGAAGCGATCGGCACACGGAACGGGATGGCAGCCGCAGCCGCAATCGGGAACGCCGCCGGCTTGCGGTCAAAGAGGATCGCCAGGCCCGCCAGCACCGCGACACCCACGACGATCCCAGCCACCGCGACCGACGGGTGGTCGCGCAGCGGGCGCACCTGATCGGTGTCCCAGATGTCTGAGATCAGCAGCGCCGGCGCCAGAATCAGCGCGCCGAGTGTCGAGAGCGCGCGCCAGCGGGCACCGGGCAGGAGCACGGCACCGGCGGCAAACAGGGCGGCGAGGATCAGTGGGAGAGGAGCGTCCACATCCGGGCCATCAGCGCGCTGGTGGCGGGGTCGGAGTTGGTGGCGACACGCCGGGCAAACGACGGGAAGCCCGGACGGATGACCAGGCCCTTGCCGAAGCGGGCGGCCACGATGACCGTCTTGCTCCCGTACCTGGTCGACGTGACCGCGTTGGAGAGCAGGTCGGCCTCGTCGCCGACGCGGTCGGTCGCCTCCCAGGCATCGACGTTCGGAAAGAGGCCATCGGCGCCCTTGAAGAGGTCGATCTTCGGATCCTGCGTGAAGAGCTCCAACGTGGTCGTCTTGTGCACGACCGGTGCGATCTTGGCGCCGAAGAGGTCTGTCGGCTTGGCCGGCGACGGGTTGGCCAAGCGCGACTTGGCGTCCAGCAAGACCGAGCGACGCAGGCTATCGGTGCCGGTCGAGACGACCGTCCCGCCGGCCTTGACGAACGCGCGCAGCGCGACGCGGACGCCGGCCGGCAGCCAGCGCGCGTCGCCCGGGATGAGCACGCCATGGTGACCTGCGAGCTGCGGGCCGCGCTTGAGCGCCAGCGCCAGGTCGGTGGTGATGTCATAGCGCTTGCCGTTGCGATCCAGCCAGCGCAGCAGCTGACCTTCCTGCCCGGTGAAGTTCACCGGCAGGCCGTTGCCGGCCATGATCCGCACCGGGCGCACCGGCACGCCGAGGTCGAGCGTGTTGGGCGCGCCGTCGCCGTCGTCATCGGCGGCGTTGCGACCTTGCCAGGTCACGTAGGGCAACACGACGAGCACGCCGCGCGGCTTGGCAGCCGTGCCGGCGACCGGCTGGCGCGCCTGCACCGGAAAGACGACGCGGGTGGCGCGCGACGCGGTGTGCGCGGTGAAGACGTAGACCCCCGACTTGCCGCCCGGTGCCGAGAACACCACCTTGGTCTTCGTCTTGGACTTGGTCGAGTGCGCGCGGATCGTGGGGTCGCCGATGCGCCGGACGTTCCATGCGTAGCGCTGCTGGCGGGCGTCGACCTGGATCTCGACGCGGTCGCGCGCCTTGGCGGGCGCGACGGGCGTCTGCGCGCCGAGGTAACGGACGGTCACGCCGCCGCGGCCTGGTAGGCGCCCGCGCGTCAAAATCGGCAGGCCCGCGCGGTCCAGCGGCACGCCCGTGCCGATGTTGCCGGCGCTGTCGCGCCACTCGGGCACGACGAGGTAGGTCCCCGGCGAGACGCGCCGCCCGTGCCCGTTGGTGCCATCCCAGTCCCACTCGGTCTGGCCCGCGCGCAGCGGGTCGGTCCGGACCGCGCGCGGCGCGCCCGGGCCGGTGCGGAAGACGTGGATCTGCGCGTATTTGGCGCCCAAGGCCGGGCCGAAGTGCACCTCGGCCTTGCCGCCGCCGGGCTCGGGCAGCAGCTCGGGGCCATAGACCTTCACCGGCCCGATCGAGAGGACCTTGGGCTGCGGTGGCTTGGTGTCCTTGAGCAGCGAGCGCTGCGGGATGACCGAGCGGCCGAGGTGGCGCAGCGTGATCCGCACGCGGTAACGGCCGTCGGGCACCGTGTGCCCGTCGTCGTCGGTGCCATCCCAGCTCAGCGACGGCTTGATCGGTGCATACGCGGCCAGATGGCGGTCGTCCAGCAACGTCTTGACCGGATCGCCGTCGTGGTCGACCAGCTCGACGGTGACGTTGTCGGCCTTCTTGACCTTGAAGGTCACGTGCGCGCGGTCCTTGCGACCGTCGCGATTGGGCGAGAAGACGTAGGTCGCGTTGAACTGCTGCACGACGCTCGGCGCGTTCTTGAGCCGCTGGGCCACGAAGAACGCCGCGAAGGTCGCGGCGACGAGCACTCCGAAGATGGTGATCGGGGTGCGTCTCATGGAAGCTCCACCAACGACGCGTTCGGGACCTCGGCGGTGCGCTGGGCGTCGTCGGCGTGCAGCGCGGCGAGCGCGAGGCGGATCGAGCCGCGGTGACAGACGACGAGGACCCCGCCCCCGCCCACCCGTGGGCCCTCGCGCGCAGCGTCGATGCCCTCGAGGACCCGCAGCTGCTGCTGGGCAAACGACTCGCCGCCAGGGAAGGCGAAGTCCTTGTCGCCCCGCTGATAGGCCGCGAACAGCTCCGGCTCGGCGGCCTGCACGGCATCGAAGGTCAGGTCGGTCCAGTCGCCGCAATCCGTCTCGGCGAAGCGCGCGTCGTCGATCGGATGGTGGCCGATCGCCGCGCCGACGATCTCGGCCGTCTCGCGTGCGCGGGCCAGCGGGGAGCAGATCAGCGTCGCCCACTCGCGCTGGGCGGCGACGCGCGCCAGCTCGTGGGCCTGCTCGCGGCCGCGAGCGTTCAAGGGCACCGCCAGGTGGCCCTGGAAGCGCCGCACCGCGTTGTACTCCGTCTGCCCGTGGCGGGCGAGGGCCACGGTGGTCAAGAAGGGTCGGCCTCCATCGTGTCGCTGCGCAAGCCCATCCGCAGCGTCTCCAGCGACAGCACGTCGCCCGGCGCGATGTTGCCGAGGTTGACCTCGCGCCCGAAGCGCTTGAGGAACCAGACCTGCTGGGCGCGCTGGGGCGCCTCGAAGATCAGGTGCACGGGGTCGATCGCGTGGACGATCTCGTCGATGAGGCCCATGCGGACCTCGCCGTCGGGCCGGAAGATGCCCGCGGTCCCCGACTCGCGCGCCTCGGCGATGACCTTCCACGCGCCGGCGGCCAGCTCGGCCTCGATCTCCTCGACCCAGCGATACGGGGCCATGATCCGCTCGTCGTCCTTGGAGCCCACTTCGGAGAAGACCGTGAAGTCGCGTGAGAGTCGCGCCACGATCTCGCGCTTGCGCTCGGCCTCCAGCGCGATAGTGCCGTCGGAGACCTCGACGTGGGCGATGCCGAGCTCCTTGCACCATGCGATCAGCCCGTCCAGACGGCCGTCGCGCAGCGCGATCTCGGTGAGCGTGCCGCCGAGGACGACGGGCACGTCGTGGGCGGCATAGCGGGCGAGCTTGGCGGTCAGGTTGCCCGTGACCAAGGCGGTGCCCCAGCCGAGCTTGACGATGTCGACCGCATCGCCGGCGACCTCCATCAGGCTGTCGACGTCCGCGCACGACAGGCCCTTGTCGAGCACGTGCGTCAGGCCGCGTTCGCGCGGCTTCGGGCTGCGCTCGGGGAGGTCGAGGAAGCCGGCCAAGAGCTGTCTGCCGGCTACGGGGTGGTCTGCGTCTGGGGCGACGTGTTCTGGTCGGAGCCGACCGTCACGACCACCGTCGCCTGATTGCCGGCGATCGTCTTTGAGCCGGGCGAGAGCTGCTGGATCGCATCCTTGCCGACGTCGATCGCCTTGGCGACCGCATCGGCCTCGGCGCGATGGCCGGGCGCGAACTCGACGAGCGTCGCCGAGCGATCCTGCGTCGCGGCGTTGGTCACGTTGCCGATCTTGAACTTGGTGTTCTGCAGCCGGTTGGCGACGCCGCGGGCCAGGCCGGGGACCGTGGTGCCGTTGAGCACCGCGACCACATAGCTGCCGGGCGCAGGCGCCGCGGCGGGCGTCGCGCTGTTGGAGCCGGTGGTGGTCTTGCCCGCGTTGGCGTCCGCACTGGTGTCGCTGCTGGGGGCGCCGATCGTGTTCGGCGTCTGCGTCTTGGTGTCGTCGCCGCCGAGGACGCCGGTGAGCAGGACCACGGCCACGATCGCGACGACGACGATCGCCCCGATGGCGCCGAAGACGGCCAGGCGCGAGCCGTGGTCGTCGTCGGGCTCGGAGAGGCGCGAGGGGGGCGGCGTGGTGGCTGCGCCGGGCACGCGCAGCGGCTGGCCGGGAATGGCCGGCGGGCCGGCGGGCGCAGACGGCGCTGCGGCGCCGTTGGCCACGGGCATCGCGGTCGTCGGCTGGCCGGGGGCGTTTGGCGCTCCGGCGGCGGGCGTGGCGGGCGTCGCCGTCGCGGCCCCGGCCGCGGTGGCTGCCGCAGCAGCGGCAGGCGCGACAGCAGGTGCGTTCTGGGCCTGCCCGGCCGGCGTCGCCGCGGCGGGTCGGGCACTAGGAGCTACGACAGGCGCAGGCGCGCCAACGGGCGTCGCAGGACGCGGCGCCACGACCGCACGCTGCTGGGCAGCGGCAACCGCGCGGTCCTGCATCTCGGCCGCGCGCTCGGGCGAGCGGCCCGCCCACTCACGCAGACGCTTGACCTCCCGCGCCTGGGCGAAGTAGAGCAGGGACAGCACGGCAAGCCCGAGGACCGACGCGAAGCCGGCGTAGGCGCCGTACTGGTCGATCTTGTCGGAGACCGAGAGGGCCAGAATCGACGACATGCAGGGCGCCATGCTAGAGAACGGCCCGGTCCGTCCCCGCCGTGCCCTCGTCCTGCACGCCATCTGGCGCGCTAAGGCTGCGCAGCTCCGAGAGCTCTGAGACCTTCGCCGCCAGCGCCGCGGCGTCGCCCTCCAGCACCAGGAGGCCGACCTCGTCGAACATGGTCTC
This sequence comes from Baekduia sp., assembly GCF_035996765.1. Classification (NCBI taxonomy): domain Bacteria; kingdom Bacillati; phylum Actinomycetota; class Thermoleophilia; order Solirubrobacterales; family Baekduiaceae; genus Baekduia; species Baekduia sp. The sequence continues at coordinate 54,409 of NZ_DASYJG010000068.1, read as the reverse complement.
GACAGTTCGCACGTCCAAGCGGTCGCGCTCGGCGCGCAGGATCTTGTCGGCAGGCGTGGGCTGCGTGCGCTCGTAGGGGTTGAAGAGATCCTCGAAGAGCTTCTCGCCCGGCCGGCGGCCGACCTCTTCGATCACGATGTCCTCGCCGGGCCGCAGGCCCGACAGCTCGATCATCGTCTCGGCCAGCTGCCAGATCGAGACCGGGTCGCCCATCTCCAGCACGAAGATCTCGCCACCGGTGCCTAGCGAGCCGGCGCGGATGACCAGCTGGACCGCCTCCGGGATCGTCATGAAGTAGCGCGTCATGCGCTTGTCGGTGACCGTCAGCGGGCCGCCGAGCGCGATCTGGCGGCGGAAGATCGGGACGACCGAGCCCGAGGAGCCCAGCACGTTGCCGAAGCGCACGATCGCGTAGCGCGTGTTGGGCCACCGGTCCTGCGCAGCCTCGACGGCGAACTCGGCCAGCGCCTTGGAGGCGCCCATGACGGTCGCCGGCGCGACTGCCTTGTCGGTGGAGACCTGCACGAAGCGCCGCACGTCGTGCTCGCCGGCCACGCGCGCCAGCAGCCGCGTCGCCAGCGCGTTGTTGCGCACGGCCTCGACCGGGTTGAGCTCCATCAGGCCGACGTGCTTGTAGGCGGCGGCGTGGAAGACGACGGTCGGCCGGTGCTCGGCGAAGACCTCGCGCATCCGCTCGCCCTCCTTGCAGTCGGCGAGCACGACGGCCATCGAAGAGGGATGGACGTGGCGGTCGTCCTCCAGCTCGCGCATGATCCGGAAGAGGTTGTCCTCGGCGTGGTCGAGGAGGATCAGCTTGCGCGGGGCGACGCGGGAGATCTGGCGGCAGAGCTCGGAGCCGATCGAGCCACCCGCGCCCGTGACCATCACGACCTCGTTCTGCAGGTAGCGCCCGACGCGGTCGAGCTCCATCCGCACGGGCTCGCGGCCGAGGATGTCCTCGACTTCGACCGGGCGCGCCTGGCGCACGACATTGCCGGTACCCGTCTGCAGGAGCTCGAAGACCGTCGGCAGCGTGCGGACCGCGATGCCCCGCGCGCGGCAGGCGCTGACCACCCGGGCGCGCAGCGTGCCCGGCGCCGAGGGGATCGCGATCGTGACCTCGTCGGGCTCGGCCTCGTCGAGGATCCGCGCCAGCTCGTCGGTGCGGCCGAGCACGCGCACACCGTCGATGCGCATGCGGTGCTTGGTCGGGTCGTCGTCGACGAAGCCGACGGGGCTCATGCCGAGGTCCGGGTTGCGGACGATCTCGCGCAGGACCAGGCGGCCGCCATCGCCGGCGCCGATGATCAGCACGCGGCGCGCGTTGGGCTGTGGCCGGAAGCCGCTGAGCGGACGCTCGTAGACCGTGCGGGCGACGAAGCGCGAGCCGCCGACGAAGACGAGCGTCAGCAGGAAGAAAAAGGCCAGGACGCCGGTCGGGACGCTGAGCGTCACCTCCCCGCGGCCCGAGCGGATGACCTCGGGGTGCGTGAGCGCGTTGAACGCCGGGACGAACAGCGTCGCGACGATGACCGCCTGGCCGATCCCGACGTAATCGCGCTGGCCGACGTAGCGCCACCACTTCTCATAAAGGCCGAAGAGCGTGAAGATCAGCAGCGACGCCGCGACCACGTAGGGCAGCGTCGCGGCCAGCAGATCGGCGTAGTCGTTGGGGATCCCGCCGTCGAAGCGGAGACGGAAGGCAAGGATGTAGGCGAGCGCGACCAGCGCCGCGTCGATGCCCAGCTGCGGGACCGAGTGGCGATGGAGGCGAAGCGCAGCGGAGCGTAAGCGCTGGCGCATTCGCCGCATTGTAGGCGTACCACCGGCCTCAAGCCCCTGTTCGGGGTTCCGATCACAGGGGACATGGTGAGGGCCATCGTCCTCGGCGCCGGCGTTGCCGGTGAGCGACATGCGCGCGCGTTTCGCGCGCTCGCCGACCGCTGCGTCCTCGCAGGGGTCTATGACCCGAACGCCGATGCGGCCAAGCAGCTCGCCATGGAGCTCGGCATTCCGTGGCTCGAGACGCTGGAGCCCGCGTTCGAAGAGGCCCACGTCGCGATCGTCGGCGGCACCGCCGAGCAGCGCCCGGCGCTGGCCCGCGCCGCGCTGGAACGCGGCCTGGACGTGCTGATCGAGCCGCCGCTGGCGCCGACCGTCGAGCTGGCCCATTCGCTGCTGTCGGCGATCGTGCGCGCCCCGCGCCGGCCGATCGCGCAGGTCGCCTTCGACGAGCACTTCGACCCGACCGTCCGTGAGCTGCGCGCGCTGGTCGCCGACCAGACGCTGATCGCCGTCCACGCCGAGCGGATGAACCCGGCCGCGGCCGGCCCGACGCCCGAGCTCGACGTCGTCTCCGAGCTGATGGCCCAAGACCTGCAGTTCGTCATGGCGCTCACCGGCGAGCCGATCGCCGCGACCCAGGCCGCCGGCCGGCGCATCCGCCGCGGCGGGCCCATCGACCACGCCCAGGCGCTGCTGGTGATGGAGGACGACCTGGTCGCCAGCCTCGTCGCCTCCCGTGCCGGCGCCGCCCATGTCCGCCGCATCTGGGTGACCACGACGACGGCCGAGATCATGGCCGACCTTGACACCCGCTTGATCGAGGCGGTCCGCACGACCTCCAAGGTCGGCCGCCACGAGTCGATCGCCCAGCGCGTCGAGCTGCCGTTCGAGGATCCGGCCGTCGTCCAGGCCGCGGCGTTTCTGCGCTATCACGAGCGGCGCACGTCGCCGGACGTCGGCATCGGCCAGGCGATCGCCTGTCAAGAGGCGGCGCTGGCGATTTTGAAGCGCATCGAGCTGATCGCGCATCGGCCGGCGATGCGCCGGGGGCCGCAGGCGGCGTAGGGGTGCGCTGCGCGCCGCGTCTGGGCGTTCAGCTCGGGCGCGGGTCGGGGTGCGGCGCGTGGTTCGTCGGCACCGAGGGAGCGAGCGGGGTCGGGACCTCGGGGCGCGGGTCCGTCGTCCGCGAGCGCCCGGGGCGGGGATCTTGGCGTCGCCCGAGGGCGCAGGTGACCGGTGAGAGCCTCAGAGCACACGAAACCCGCGTATACCGCGGGTTCCACGCGTTCTACGGCGACGAAGCTCAGGATTCGGCACCGAACCATCACCGGCGACATCGAACCCGCGATATGCGCGGGTTCGATGTCGTTGAGTGGAGTTCGGCCCCGAATCGCCCGCCAGGCGCACGCGGACGACCCGGGGCGCCGCGAACCCCACTCCCGCTCACTCCCTCGGGGCCGACAGACCCCGCCGCGCAGCGCGACCAGCGCCCGCACTGAGCGCCACGACGCTACGGACTACGAGCGAAGCGGCGCCAGCGCCAGCGCCAGCAGCTCGCGCGGGTCGCGGCGGATGCGCTCGGCGACCGCCGCGCCCGGATCGCGTCGAACGACCTGAACATCATCCGCCGACGTGAGCTGCCGCATGCGCCCCGTCGCGATGAGGTCCTCGTCGACCGCACCCAGCCGGCCCTCGAACGTCGTGAACACCGGCGTCCCGAGCGCGACGGCCTCGCGGTTCATCGTCCCGCCGGCCGAGATGACGAGGTCGGCGTAGGCGATCAGCGACTGCGCGTCGATCGCGCGCTCGGGCACGATGAACCCGCCGGCGCGCTCCAGCTCTGCGCGCTGCTCGGCCACGCGGGGAAGGACGACCACTTGGGCCTGCTCGCGCAGCGCCAGCAGGACGTTGCCGAAGAGGTCGTTCTCGAAGCGGTGGTAGAGCGAGACCGAGGGCGGCGTGCGCACGACGGCCAGCGGCTGGGCCGGATCCACGCTCAACTCGTCGAGCACAGCGCTATCGGCTTCGAAGTCCGCGAGGTAGTACTCCTCCTTGAGCCCCGCGTAGGGCTGCAACTTGCCGCGCGCGCCGTACTTGTACAAGCGCTCGGACGGGATGACGTCGGGCACGACGACGGCGTTGCCCAGCCGGCAGTTGACGGTGTGCTGGACCGTCGCCCACTCGTAGTCGAACATCGTGGTGCGCGGGATCCGCAGCGCGAAGGCCGCGACGGTCACGTCGTTGGAGCCGTGGCCGATCGCGACGTCGAAGCGCTTGCCGCGGGCGAAGCGGGCGAGCGCGGCCGAGCGGTCGACCAACCCGATGGCCTTGGCCCCGAGCTTGGCGCCGCGGTGGCGGCCGATGACCTCGCAGTCGATCCCAAAGCGCTCGCAGAGCGCGACCGTCTGGGCGAAGTCGCGCGCGGTGACGGTGACCTCGGCGCCGTCGGCCTGCAGCGCCGCGATCAGCGGGCGCAGGACCAGGACGTGCGGCGAGTTGGTGAGGTCGAACCAGACGCGCAAGCGGCAGGACGCTACCGCGTCGAGGGACGACTGAATCTCGTACAGCGAGATCGAATCGTCCCTCGATGGTCAGACTGTGGGCTACGCGGTGGTGAGCACGGTCTGCCGGATGGCCGAGACCACCTCATCCACCTGCTCGGCGTCCAGCGCCGCCGACATCGGGATCGCGAGGTGCGTCCGCGCAGCCTCCGCGGTGCCCGGAAGGTCGTGCGCCGGTGCCCACTTGGCCATCGGCGGCTGGGCGTGGACGGGCACGCGGTAATAGGGGCGCGCGCCGATGCCCTGCTCCTGCAGTCCGGCCAGCAGCGTGTCGGGATCGTTGTGGCGGATGACGTAGAGGTGCCACGCGGGCCGGCTGCCGTCGGTGGCCTTGGGCAGCGTCACCACGCCGTCCAGCGCCTCGGCGTAGCGGTCGCCGGCGGCGACGCGGGCCGCGGCCCAGGCGTCGAGGTGCGGCAGCTGCACGCGCAGAATCGCGGCCTGCAGCTCGTCGAGGCGGCTGTTGTAGCCGATGTCGACGTAGTCCTTCTTGTCCTTGGAGCCGTGGTAGCGCAGGGTGCGCACGCGGTCGGCGAGGTCGGCGTCGCGGCAGGTGATCGCGCCGCCGTCGCCGAACGCGCCGAGGTTCTTGGAGGGGTAGAACGAGAAGGTCGCGATCGTCCCCAACGCGCCGGGGCGGCCGGCGGGCGAGGTCGAGCCGGCGGCCTGCGCCGCGTCCTCGAGGACCGGGACGCCGAGCGCCTCGATCTCGGCGATTGGTGCGACGTTGCCGAACAGATGCACGGCGATGACGGCCTTGGTCTTCGGCGTCATCGCGGCCTTCACCGTCTCGGCGGTGACGCACATCGTGTCCGGGTCGACGTCGCAGAAGACCGGGATCGCGCCGGTGGCGGGAATCGCCTCGGCCGACGCCCAGAAGGTGAACGAGGGGACGATGACCTCGTCGCCGGGCCCGACGCCGAGGGCGCGCAGCGCGACGGTGATCGCCTCGGTGCCGTTGGCGACGCCGATCGCGTGACCGGCGCCCAGATAGGCGGCGAACTCGGTCTCGAAGGCCTTGACCTCCGGGCCCAGGATGAACTGCCCCGCGTCGAGCACGCGATGGACCGCGGCGCGGATGTCGGCGCGCAGCGGCGCTTGGGGAGAGGTGGGGTCAAACAGAGGAACCGGCACGGCTGCAAGCGTAGCCATGGATCGGCGGGCGTCCCCGGTCAGAGGTCGAGGGTTCGCGCACCCGAGACGTGCTCTGAGAAGGCTCAAGCCGCCCGCCACAGCGTCCGATCACCCGGTGTGATGAGTCCCTCCGCTCATTTCTGCGCGCGACGGCGCGCACTGCCCTCCTGCCGCCACCTCGAGGGCTGACCGTGCAGGCCGTCATCCTGGCCGCCGGCTCGGCACGCCGCATGCGCCCCTTCTCCGACGTGTGCCACAAGGCCATGCTCGAGATCGGCGGCACGACGATCCTCGCCCGCATCGTCGAGGAGCTGACCGACGCCGGGGTCACCGACATCCACGTCGCGACGGGCTACCGCGCCGAGGAGGTCGAGGCCTACCTGACGGCGCAGCTGCCGGGTCCGAGCTACCGCTTCCACCGCAACGACCGCTACGACGTCACCAACAACATCGTCTCGCTGGCGCTGGCGCTCGACGGCGTCGACCCCGAGCAGGACGTCCTGCTCGTCGAGTGCGACCTGCTGCTCTCCCGCGGCCTGCTGACCCGCCTGGCCCGTCACCGCCAGGGCACGCTGGCCGTCGTGGACCGCTACCGGACCGGCATGGACGGGACCGTCGTGACCGTGGCCGACGGCCTGGTCACCCAAGTCTTTCCGCCCTACCTGCAGGGCGACGACTTCGAGTACCGCAACACCTACAAGACGCTCAACATCTACCGGTTCTCGGCCGCCTTCTGTCGCGACACGCTGCGGCCCCTGCTGCACGAGCACCTCGCCGACGTCGACGAGACCTCCTACTACGAGGTGGTCCTCGCCCGCCTGGGCGACCTGACGTCGCACGCGATCGCCGCCGAGGTCGTCGACGGCGAGCCGTGGGCCGAGGTCGACGACCCCAACGACCTCGCCGCCGCCCGCTTCCTGTTCGAGCCCGCGAGCCGCGGCGAGATCCTCGCCGAGTCGCGCGGTGGACGCTGGAACCTCGACCTCGTCGACTTCGACCTGGCGCGCAACCCCCACTTCCCGACCGAGTCGATGCTGGCCGCCACCCGCCACGCGCTGACCGCCGTCGTGACCGGCGCCGGCTCCTCCCAGGCGGTCCTGGACGAGAAGCTCGCCTGGTTCTTAGAGAGTCCGCGTGAGCGGATCACGGCGCTCAGCGGCGTCTCACAGGTCCTCCCCATCCTGGCCCGCCTGTGGAGCGAGCGCTCGGTGGCCGTGCCGTCGCCGACCTACGACGAGCTGGCGCGCGTCTTCGCCGATGCGACGACCTTCCTCGACGTGCCCGGCATTGCCACGGCCGACCTCGAGCGGCTCGCCGGCGAGGTCGACGTCGTCGCGCTGGCCAACCCGAACACGCCGACCGGCACCGTGCTGGACCCCGCCTGGCTGCACGAGCTCGCCGCCCGTCACCCGCAGACGACCTTCCTCGTCGACGAGACCCACGCGCCGTTCAGCGGTCGCGCGAGCCTGCGCGCCCGGCTCGACGCGGCGCCGCTGCCCAACGTCGTGGTCGTCGGCAGCCTCGGCGCCTCGCTCGGCGTCCCGGGCCTGCGCATCGGCTACCTGCACAGCAGCGACCCGGAGCTGCGCGCAGGCGTCGCCGCCCAGCTGCCGCGCCGCCACCTCAGCTCGACGGCCGAGCACTTCATCGAGATCCTGCTCAAGTCGCGCCCGCAGCTGGCCGCGTCGCTGGAGCGCTGCCGCGCCGACCGCGACTGGTTCCGGCTCGCGCTGCTGCGGATCGGCCTCGTGGCCGACGTGCATCCCAGCGGCGGCAACTTCCTGCTCGTCGGCCTGCGCGGTCCCGCCTCGGCGGCGAGCGCACTGCGCGAGCACCTGCTGATCGACGGCGCCATCGACGTCCCCGACGTCACCGCCGCCTTCGCCGACGGCCGGCCGCGCCTGCGGATCGCGGTCCGCCGCGCCGAGGAGAACGCGGCGCTCGTCACCACCTTGACCCGCATGGCCGCGATCCCGGCCGACACCCTGGAGCGTGCAGCGTGACCCCCGCCCCCAACGCCGCTGAAGAGACCCGCCAGTTCTGGGAGGGCCGCACGGCCGTTGAGGGCCCGCGGGCAACCCGCTTCCACGGCGGCCACGACGACTACGACCTGCCCGCGATCCGCGCGCTCTGCCCGCCCGGCGCGTCGGTCCTGGACCTCGGCTGCGGCACCTGCGTCGTCGCCAACGAGCTGGTCAACAGCACCCAGGCGATCGTCCACGCCGTCGACTACGTGCCGGCGTTCCTGGCCCAAGCCGAGGACCACCCCCGCCTGACCACCGCCCACGGCGACGTGCGGACCTACCTCGACCCTCAACGGCACGACCTCATCCTGCTGCTGGGCGTCGTCACCTACCTCGACGATCCAGCCGAGCGCCGCGACCTCTACCGGCGCTGCGCCGCGATGCTCGCGCCCGGCGGGACCCTGTTCGTCAAGGCGCAGTTCGGCGTCCGCGAGGAGGTCGTGATCGATACCGAGTCCGAAGCGCTCGGCTCGCGCTACCACGCGGTCTACCCGTGGCTGGCCGCCGAGGTCGCGCTGCTGTCGGAGTGCTTCGACGTCGAGGTCCGCGATCCGTACCCGGCCGAGTTCAACACCTACGACAACACCCACTTCCACCATCTCGTCGCCACCCTGCGCGACGCGCCCGCCGGCGTGGTCGAATTGGGCCCCGCCGCGGTCGCGACCATCGACCTGCGGCGCGCCGATCAGGAGGCCAGCCGCGACCTGCTGATCGACAACCTGCGCCAGCTCCACGACGCGCTCGCCGACACCCCCATCGCCGGCCGGACCTGGATCTTCGGTGGCCTGGACCTCGGCCTCGTGCGCGAGGGCGAGATCATGCTCCACGACACCAAGGACGTGGACTTCGCCTACCTCGGCGAGGACGCCGAGCGCCTCGAGGCGAGCTTCCCGGCGCTGATCGAGGCGGGCTTTGACCCCCACTTCCGCTTCCCGGGCCTCACCGGCGAGGCCACCGAGCACTCCTTCACCAAGGACGGCGCGAAGTTCGAGTTCTTCCGCCTGGACCTCGTCGGCGACGAGTTCGTCTTCCATCACTACGGCCAGACGCCCGAGCGGTCGCTCCGCAACCGCTGCACCATCCCCGCCCAGCCGCTAAAGGAGCTGCGCCTGGCCGGCCGTACATGGCTACACGCGCGCGATTCCGACGTGGAGCTGACGGCCCTCTACGGCGACTGGCGCACCCCGAACCCGGACTGGAATTACCTCGAAGGCCCCTCGATCGTCGAGACGACGGCCTGGGACGATGCGACCTTCAACCTCTGGGGCGAGCACTACCGCGCCGAGGCGCCCGCTCCCACTCCCCCGGTCGCGACCGCGCCGCCGAAGGCCTCGGTCGTCCTGACCGTCTGCAACCAGTTCGCGCACACGCTGCACAGCCTGCAGGCGCTCGCCGAGCTCGGCGAGGCGCCGACCTTCGAGGTCGTCATCGTCGACGACGGCTCGACCGACGCGACGCCCCACCTGCTGGGCGGGCTGGAAGGCGACGTGCGCGTCCTGCGCAACGCGACCTCCGCCGGCTTCGGCGCCGCGTGCGATCAGGCGGCCGCCGTCGCGACCGGTGAGCAACTCGTCTTCCTCGACGCCGCGGCCCTGCCGGTCTCCGGCTGGCTGGAGGCGCTCAGCGCTGCGCTCGACGCCAAGCCCACGCCCGCCGCTGCACTGCCGCAGTCGGTACGTCCTGACGGCGGCCTGCAGTCGCCGTCGCAGTGGCTGGCGCTCGCCGTTCGCCGGTCAGCCTTCGAGGCGGTCGGCGGCTTCGCCAGCACGGCACGACACGGCCGCTCCGAGAAGGGCAGCCTGCTCGACGCCCTCGCGGGCACCGGCGGCGCAGACCTCGCGCGCTCGACGGCCGTCCTGCTCGTGGCCGACGAGCTCGTCGCCTAGAACTTCTTGACGACCAGCGCGATCCCGGGGTGGAAGTGGATGCTCGCCACGTCGCGGCGCATCTTGGCGGCCGCGATCGGCGACACCGCCGAGGCGAGCCCGTTGGGCGGGAGCAGCGCGTGCTGGCGGTTGACCGCGTCGACCAGCTCCTTGGCGTAGGCCACGGCCGTGTCGGGGCCGCCGAGGTCCTGCCCGCCATAGTGGGGAAAGTAGGACGTGCCGAGATCCTCGATCGCGTAGATCCCGCCGGGCATGACCTGCGGCCAGAGGACCTCGAAGGAGACGATCTGCTGGACCATCGTGTGGCCGCCGTCGTCGAGGATGAAGTCGTAGTTGCCGCCCAGCTCGGCGACGAACGCGTCGAGCTCCGCGGCATTGCCCTGGTCGATCAGGCGCACCTGCGAGTTGGGGACCTCGTCCTGGTAGGCGAGCGTGCGCGCGTCGATGTCGATCCCGTGCAGGACCGCGTTGGGCAGGTAGTCGCGCCACATCCGCAGCGAGCCGCCGTTGTAGAGCCCGATCTCCAGCATCCGCAGCCGCTGCTCGCGCACGTGCGCCAGCCAGCGGTGGTAGACCTGGGTGTACGTGGTGCCCTTGTCGGTGTCGTGGCGCTCGGCCAGGCGGCAGAGGTCAGTCGGTTCGGGGATCGCGATCATGATGGCCTTGGTCGTGGAGGGGTTATGCCGCCGCGCTGCGCGCGTCGCGGGCGTCGCCCAACCGGGCGACGGCCTGCATCTCGCCACGGACGCGCGCCTGGGCCTCGACGACCTGGCCGAGGTCGCGCGCGGCGGCCTCCAGGTCCGGGCCGGCCGGCGCCGTGGACAGCAGGTGCTGCTGGAAGCGAGCGATCTCGGGAGCGCCGAGGTTGCCGTGGCCACGACGGCCCAGCCACCCGGCGAGGCCCTCGACGGTGATCTCCTCAGCACCGACGTCGCGACCACCGGCCGCTGCCAGCAGCAGCAGCTGGCGCGTCGCGCGGGCCAGCAGCTGGGCGCGGAAGCGATCGCCGTCCCACGCCGAAAGCTCGGCGCGCTCGTGGAGGTAGTCGCTGTCGTCGCCGTAGTGGTCGTACTGGACATGCCAGCCGCCCGCGCGCTCCTCGGCGGCAAAGCGCCCGAGGCGCTCGGCGATCACCTTGCGGCGGCCGTGCTGGGCGCTGCGGATCGGGTAATGGCGCAGGACGAACGGCACCGGGAAGACCCGCTTGCCCTCGAAGAGGACGTCGTGGCCGCCGTGCTGGTGAAGGTTGACCGGTCCAGCCGGCTGCCCCTTCCAGGCCTTGACCTGCAACAGGTCATACGGGCCCGGCTCCTCGTAGAAGCGCAGCGCCTCGCGCACGTCGGTGCCGGCGACAAAGGCGTCCTCGGGCGTCGGGCGGAAGTTGACCAGCTCGAAGTTGATGGCGTTGAAGCCGAGCTCGTCGGCCTCGCGCAGGCCATCGGCCAGCGTCGTGTGCGGCCACGGCGACTCGCGGAACTCATCCGCGTTGACGAACAGGTACCAGTCGGCCTGCACCTCGCCGGTGACCTGCTCGACGCGCTTGAGGATGTCGCGCCAGACCATCTCGTCCTCGTTGCGCGCGTCGAAGCCCGACTCGTCGGGGAAGCGCTCGATGCGCACCAGGCCGCGGCCGAGCCACGGCGTGGCGGCGGCGACCGTGCCATCGGTCGAGCGGTGGTCGAGGAGGTAGACGTCGACGCCTTCGGCGATCAGCGCGCCGATCGCGGCACCGATGACGTCGCCCTCGTTGTAGGCGGGCATGACGGCCAGCGCGCGGAAGGGCCGCTCGACCTTGGCCAGCTCGGCGGCGTGCACCTCGGCGCACGCCTCGGAGGCGGTGAGCACGGCCAGGACACCAGGGGTCGGCATGTCGACGCCGCTGACCGTCCCGTGCTCGAAGTGGTGGCGGCCGAGCGCCTCGGCCGCGGTGGCGACGTCCCAGCCCGGGACCCAGAGGACAAGCGCTTCAACGGCGGGGAGCGCGGCGGCCAGCTGGCTCAGCAGCGCCTCGGACGGCTCGGCGTCGACGAGCAGGACCCTGCCGTCGTGCTCTGGCGCGAGCACGCCGTCGACGGGCAGGATGGGGCAGGCCGCGTGGCGGGCAAGCCGACGCGCGGCTACCAGGGCCGGGGAGGGAGCGTCCACCCCCCGGTCATCGGCATCGCCTGCAGGTGCTTGAGCCTTCAGGTCGCTGCAAGGTCGACCCTTTAGCCTTCCCCGCGCATGCCCATCGCCCTCGCCCTCGTCCTCGCCGCCGTCACCGACAAGCTGGCCGACTTCGCCACCAACGTCGTCGGTGATCTCGGGCTGCCCGGGATCTTCTTGTTGATGGTGCCTGAGAGCGCGTGCATCCCGATCCCCTCAGAGGCCACGATGCTCTTCGCGGGCTTCAACGTCAGCGAGGGCAAGTACAGCCTCTTCGCGGCGGTGGCGGTCGGGGCGATCGCCAACCTCGTCGGCTCGTGGATCGCCTACGCGATCGGCTACTACGGCCGCCCCGAGCTGCTGGAGCGCTACAAGGTCTTCCACGTCAAGCCCGAGCACCTGGCGATGACCGAGCGCTGGTTTGAACGCTGGGGCTCGTGGGCCGTCTTCTTCAGCCGGATGCTGCCGATCGTGCGCACGTTCATCTCGCTGCCGGCGGGCGTGGCGCGGATGCCGTTCTGGCGCTTCTCGGCGCTGACGCTGGCCGGCTGCGTGCCGTGGATCCTGATGCTGACGCTTGTGGGCAAGGCCGCGCGCGACAACTGGGACGTTTGGAAGGACCGGCTGCACTACGTCGACTACGGCGTGGCGGTGCTGATCGTGCTGGCCGCAGCGTGGTTCGGGCAGCGCTGGTGGCGCGCGCGGCGGGCGCGTCTGGCGACCGATGCCGCCGCCTGAGCGCGCGGGGTTTCCGCTCTGCCACGCCGTCGCGCTCGGCGCGCTGCACGGCCCGGCCGAGCTGATCCCGATCAGCTCCTCGGCGCACGTCGCGCTGATCCCGCAGCTGCTGGACTGGCCGTCGGCGCGGCTGGACGACGACGTCCGCAAAGCCTTCGAGGTCGCGCTGCATGCGGGAACGCTGGGCGGTCTGCTGGTGTTGGTCCCGCTGCCGGGCGTGGCCTGGGCGGCGGTGGCGACGGGGCCCGCCGCGGTGATCGGGTTCCTGCTGGAGGGACCGATCGAGCAGCGCTTGGGCGGCATTGGCGCGACGGCGGTCGGGCTGCTGGCGGGCTCGGCGCTGTTGGTCGCGGCGGACGCGGCGGCATCGGGCTCGCGTCGTGCCGAGGAGGCGACGCTGGCCGACGCCGCCGTGCTCGGCCTCGCGCAGGCGTGCGCGCTGTGGCCGGGCGTGTCGCGCCTCGGACTGACTGTCGCCGCCGCGCGGCTGCGTGGCTTCCGGCGCGAGGCCGCGTTTGACCTCGGCCGCCGCGCGGGGCTGCCGGTCATCGCGGGCGCCACGGGCCTGAAAGCGTGGCGGTTGGCCCGGCGGCCGCCGGCGCCGGAGCTGCGCGTGGCGTTCGCAGCCGGGATGGCGGCGGCGCTGGCCTCGACGCTGGCTGCTGCACCGCTGCGCGGAGCAACGTCGGTCCTGGCCCCCGCGGCCGAGCGCGTGACGCTGGCGGCGCTGGCGCTGCGCCGTCTGCGACGATCGCAGGCATGAGCGATGCGGCCACATCGCTCGTAGGCCTCATCTGCGAGCATCGCCCACTATGAGCGATGCGTACGCCGCCGCCGGCGTCGACACCGACCAGGCCGACGAGGGCGTCGGCGCCCTGGTCTCCGTCCTGCGCACGATCGAGACCGGCACGCCGTCCCGGTCGGTCGTGCCCAGCGGCCACTACGCCTCGGTGCTGCGCGTCACCGACGAGCTCGGGATCGCGATCGCGACCGACGGCGTCGGCTCCAAGCTCGTCGTCGCCGAGCAGGCCGACCGCCTGGAGACCGTCGGCATCGACTGCGTGGCGATGAACGTCAACGACCTCGTCTGCGTCGGGGCCGAGCCGATCGCGCTCGTCGACTACCTCGCGGTCGAGGAGGTCGACCCGGAGCGGCTGGCACGCATCGGCATGGGCCTGAAGGTCGGTGCCGAGGCGGCGGGCTGCGAGGTCCCCGGCGGCGAGCTGGCGGTGCTGCCGGAGCTGATCCGCGGCCACCCGTCGCCGCAGGGCTTCGACCTCTGCGCGACGGCGATCGGGACGGTCGCGATCAAGGACATCATCTTGGGCGATCGGATCGCCGCCGGCGACGCGATCATCGGCGTGCCATCGTCGGGGCTGCACTCCAACGGCTACACGCTGGCCCGGCGAGCCTTGCAAGAGCAAGGCGGTTTAGGCCTCGACGACACACCCGCCGAGATCGGCGGCGCCTCGGTCGCCGACGCCCTCCTCGAGCCGACCGTCATCTACGTGCGCGCCGTGCTCGAGCTGCTGCGCTCCAGCGTCGACGTGCGCGGGCTGGCCCACATCACGGGCGGTGGCCTGACCAACATCCTGCGCCTCGGCGCCGGCTACGCGATCGAGGATCCGCTGCCGGTCACGCCGATCTTTGACCTCGTCGCCCGCCTCGGCGCCGTGGAGACCGCCGAGATGTGGGAGGTCTTCAACATGGGCTGCGGCTTCGTCGCGATCGTGCCCGAGGCCGACGCCGACGATGCCGCCGCGATCCTCGCCGGCCACCATCCCGGCGCCCGCCGCGTCGGCACGGTCACCGATCAGGTCGGGACCATCACCGTGCCGGGCCTGGGCCTCAGCTACCCGCTGCGATAGACGCCGAAGTCGCCGACGAGGCTCGGCGCGGGCAGCTCAGCTACCCGTTGCGCTAGCTCCGCCGCCGATCTCGCCGACACGGCGGACCAGCGCTGCGACCGTGCGCTCCAGCGCCTCGAGGCGCTCCCCGATCGCCGGATCCTCGTCCTCCCGCGTGACCGCGCCACCGATGTCGGCGACGGTGAACCATGCGTAGGGGAGATCGCAGGCCGCGGCGATGACGCGCAGGTGCGTCTCCTCCGCGCGACCACGGACGGTGCCGAGGTCCTTGAGCGTCGAGCGGCTCAGCGGCGTCTGCTCGGCCAGCTGCTCCCAGCTGCCGATGTCGGCCAACGCCATCGCGGCCCGGATGCGCCGCCTGATCTCCTCCTGCTCGAGCACTCGCCCGCGACGCTACGGAGGACAGAATCTGCCGGTGCTCGACAGATCAGCCGTATTGGCGCTTCTTTAGCCTTTTAGGATTGAAAAGAACAGGATCGGCTGGCGCGCTGCCCTGGAGATCTCGCGCTCAACACCGCTAGGGCGTGCGCGCCGCCACGTCGGTGAGCATGCGCTCGACATCAGCCCAGCCGGTAGTGCTCGTGCGCCACACCCGCTCAACGAACGCGCGACGCTGACGGGAGTCGACCTGCTCAATGAGCCCCGCATCGCGCAGCTTTCGCACGTGGTAAAGCGTCGCACTCGGCGAGAGGTCGACGAGCGCCGCCAGCTCGCGCGCAGAGGCTGGCCGTTGCTCGAACAGCACGAGGGCCTGGAGGCGGGCAGGATGCCCAAGTGCTGACAGGAAATCGGGATCGAGCATGGAGCCGGGGCCCGACCATACGTCCTCGTGCTCACCCATGCGGGTATCACGTCGGTGACTGTTGAGCAGATCTTTCACAGTGGGTCTATCGTCTCTTGCGATGTCCGAGCCCGTCCCTGCCGACGTCCTCCGGGCCGTCGCGAACCCTCTGCGCCTCGCCCTGCTCGTGGCACTGGAGGATCACGAGCAGGCGCCGAGCGAGCTAGCCGTGGCGCTCAACGCCGCGGAGCCAACGATCGCGCACCACCTCGCGATCCTCCACGACGCCGGCCTGGTCGCCGCCGCCGCGGACGACCCAAGCCGATGGCGGACGGCCGAAGGCTGGGCGGCCATTTCCGCCGCACTCGAGCGCCTTCAGAACCCCTAGGTCCTTGTTACTGAATTTCTGACCAAGTCCGCAGGCTGCCCACCGAAATGCCGGTGGCCGCCGTCGAGTAGGCCCGCTACTGCTCTGCTGGGACGACGATGTGGTGTTCTGCGACGGCGGCCGAAGCGAGATCACGGTCCCAGGTGGCCAGAACCAGCTCGGGGTGGCCGATCGCACTCGCCGACGCGAGGTGCACGGCGTCGTAGCCGCGGAGGCCGCGACGCTCGGCAAGATCGCCGGCAGCGCGGGCTAGGGCCTCGTCGAGTCCGACGACGTCGAGGTCGTCGCACAGCTCCTCGATGGTCCTCACCGCGGCACGCAGCATGCGCGTATCGATCCGACCGGCCCGATATGCGGCGGCCGCCGCGGCACGCGCCTCGGGATAGACCAGCTGACTGGAGGTGACGCCCTCCGCCCGATCCCACAGCTCCGCGGCCACATCTGAGCCGGGCTCCTCGAAGACGAGCTTGACCAGCGCCGACGTGTCGAAGTAGACGATCAGCGTCGCTGCTCGGCCACGAGGTCGGACACCGACCCTTCGGCAACCAGCCGCTTGCGGCCGCCGACCTTGCGCCTCGGCCGCGTTGCCTCGCGCACGAGCCCACGTGCGCGCAGGTCTGCGAGGGGGTCGCTGACTTCCAGCGGGGAGAGCCGCGCCACCCGCTGGCCCCGCATCGTCACAAACACCTCGCTCCCTTCGGCAGCGTGGCGCACGTAGCGGCTGAGCTGGTCATGCAGCTCGCGAACGCCGACCTCGGCCTTCAGCTTGGAGCCACGTAGCGTCATGTCGTCTAGCGTAGACGCTACACCCGAGAAGTCGCAAGGCTTGTCAGAAGGGCCCCTCGCGCAAGGCCATCTCGAGGTCGTACAGGCCCCGCTGGAACAGCCAGACTTCGCTGACCGACGAGGCCAGTCGCAACAGCTCCATTGGTTCGGCTACCGCGACACCTACCTCATGCGTTTGATCGAGCAGCTTGTACAACGTCGGTCGATATGTCCGCGTGAATTCCGCGATGGTCTGGTCCTGCCACCGTTGATCGCCAGAGAAGCACGAAGTCCAATCCGGCAGACGCTCGGCAACTGACGGTATGCCGGACAGCGCAGCTGCTTCCAACGCTCGGCTGCGTAAGTAGCTCGTGAACTCGTGCTGACACGCGCGCAGCTCGGTAGCGATCCGAACACGGTCTGGCATGTCGTACCGGCGCGGAAAACGATCCTGACGCCGCTTCTTCTGGGTATGTCCGCTCAACAACACAACAAGTCCGGCTGCTATCAACACATACCCGCCGACCGTCCAACCTCCGTGGGCTCGGGCCAGGCCATAGACAGCACTTGCGATGCCGAACAGGGTCACCGCACTCCCGCCTCGTGTAACCAACGGGTGGTCCAAGACTTGCAAGAGCCGCGTGAGCAGAGACACGGCACATCAGTGTAAATAGGCCGTACGCGGGCGCAGCTAAGCAGTGGCGAGGACCGGTGCCGCAGCGGCGGGCGTGGTGAAGAAGGCGCGGAGGGACTCGGTGGTGGGTTCGAGGACCGCGTTGCCGGCGGTGGTGGCGAGGCGGGTGTGGCCGGTGGAGGCGCCGTGGAGTCCGATGAAGGCGTCGGTGGCGGCGTGCAGGGCGGCGTCGCGGCCGGGGGTGGCGTGCAGGAAGCGGACCTCGATGTCGGCGCAGTGGTCGAGGTCGATGCCGGCGGTGGTCGCGGCGGCGAGGATGTGGGCTTCGATCTGCTCGGGTGTGCCGTCGCGGGCAGGGTCGGCGACGAGGATCAGCGTGCCGGGAGTGCCGGCGGGCGCGACGGTGGCCCAAGCGCCGAGCAGCGCGGCGAGCTCGTCGCTGCCGCGGTAGGCCGGGAGCGCGAGCAGGCGCGGGCGCGCCGCAGCGGCGAGGTCGAGATCGACGGCGGGAAGCTGGGTGATGCGTGCGGGACGGTCGCTCAGCGCGCGAATCCGCTCCGCGTAGCGCGCGGCCACGGCGTCCCAGCCCAGCGACTCGGCAGCCGCGCGGGCCGCAGCGCCCCGGCGTGCACGCTCCTGCTCGCCCACGACAGCCACCTCGCGCAAGAGCGTGACCAGCGCGTCGCGATCGGGCTCCAGCATCCAGGCCTCGCCGGCCAGCGGGAGGTCGCCGATCCGGCGCCCGGGCAGCAGCGCCTTGGCCGATGGGATCTGCCAGCCGGCGTCGGCCGGGCAGAACTCGTCGGTCGGGCCGCCCTCGGTGACGATCGTCGGCAGCCCGCAGGCCATCGCCTCGAGGACCGGCATCGCGAAGCCTTCGCCGCGGTAGGGATGGACCAGCACATCGCAGGCGCGATAGAGCGCGGCGACCTCGTCGTCGGTGAGGGTGTCCGTGAGGTGAACGACCCGCGGTCCGTCAGCGTCGGCCGCCATACGCAGCAGCTCTGCGCGATCGCCGCCACGGTAGACGCCGTCGGCGCCGAAGTCCTTGACGATCAACGACACATCGTCGCGCCCGGCAAACGCCTCGCCGTAGGCCGACAACAACACATCGATGCCCTTGCGCGAGATCGCGCCACCGACGAAGAGGAAGCGCAAGCCGCCCGCCCCGTCGAGCTCCATCGCCGGACCCTCCGGCGAGTAGTGCGCCAAGTCGACACCATTGGGAACGACCGCCACGCGGTCGGCGTCGACCCCGGCCTCCAGGTACATGCGCCGCACGTGCTCGGACGGCACCCACAGCTCATCGACCACCGTCTGCAGCGGCGCGACCCAGGCGGTCGGGATCGACCCGAACTCCCACGGCTGGATCAGCGCGAGGTGGCCCGAAGCCGGCGGGCGGAAGTCCGGCGGCCACTGGTGGCGGACCTCGACGTCGGCCGCATGCGGCAGCGGCGTAGGGGCCGCCGTGCGGTCGGTGGCGCCTGCGCGCACGATCAGCGACGGGTCGTCCTGCAGCGAGCCGCAAACCGAGCGGTTGATCCGCCCCAGGCTCGTCGGCGCGTCGTGCTCGCCGACCCACGCCACGACGGTCGACGGCTCGTCGACCACCCGCGACGGACGCTGCCCGGCGTAGTACTGCTCCAGCTCATCGACGTAGGCGCCAAAGCCCCGCGGTGCCTCGATGCCCGCCTGCAAGCGCTCCAACAACCCATGCTCGGTCGCCAGTCGCTGCAGCTGCGATGCCAGCCCCGCGGCGTCGCCGCCGTCGAAGGCCAGCCCATCGACCTCGTCGCGGATCGCCTCGGCCAGCCCGCCCATGCGCGGCGCCAACACCGGCACGCGCGCGGCCAGGCACTCGCCGGCGACCAGCGGCGCGCAGTCCCACCACAACGACGGGAGCGCGGCGACGTCGACGCCGCCAAGGTGGTCGGGGAGCTCGGCGGCGGCGAACTTGCCACAGATCTCCACGACACCGCGAACGTCGAGCGCGCGCAGGCGGGTGGCCATCGCGTCGGACACCTCGCCGTGGATCTGCACGCGCAGCGGCGCGTCGACCAGCTGCGCGGCCTGCACGAGCAGCTGCGCACCCTTGTGGGCGTAGACCGAGCCGAAGAAGCCGACGGTCAGCGCACGGTCGTCAACACGCCCCGGCGCGCGGTCGCGCCCCACGCGCTCCCAGGCGAGCTCCTCGGCAGGCACCGACTGGCGGACGACGTCGAGCGCCTCGGCCGGATAGCCCTGGTCGATCAGCGTGCGGCGCACGCCGTGCGAGACCGCCAGGCACGCGGTGATCCCGCGCGAGAACGCTTCGCGGATCGTTGCCAAGCGGTTCTTGTAGGCGTCGGGTCCGGCAGCGTCGCCACCGATGCAGGTGGCACAGTCGGCGCCGGCGTCGCCGGGGCCACCGCAGAGGCTGTTGTCGCCGCGCAGCAGGTAGGCGCGCGGGCAGACCAGCCAGTAGTTGTGGGTGGTGAAGTAGGACGGCACGCCGCGGGCGTGGGCGACGTCGAGCAGCGCCGCGCCGAGGTTGTGCAGGTTGTGGAAGTGCACGACGTCGGGCTGCAAGCGATCCATGACGTCCTCGAACGCGGCCGTGATCGGCGCATCGTCGAGCTCGCGGTCGGGGTGGGCCATGTCGAGCAACCCGTGCGGTCGGTTGTGCACGCCGACCAGCCGGACGCCGCAGTCCTCCCACTCGCGCAGCGCGTACGGCACGCCGGACGGGTCGGGCGCGACGGCGGCATGAAAGACCGTGACATCCCAGCCACGGCGCACGAGCTCACGGGCGGCGAAGCGCGGCAGCATCGTGCCACCGCCGGCGTCATCCCAACCGAAGGCCGTCATCAACAACTTGCCCTTGCTGCGTGCCGGCGGCGGGCAGGCCGGCAGCGCCTGGGCGCGCTCCAACACGCGACGCGCCAACCGCGGCAGCGGCAGCGCACGGTGCGTCAGTTGGCCGGCCAACCGCGTCAGCGCCTCGCGCTCACCATCGACCGCCGACAGCAGCGGCCAGTCGATCTCGGGCACGAGCAGCTCCAGCGACTCACGCTCCAGCGACTCCCACAGCGCAGCCTCGACCTGGTCGATCTCCAGATGGCGCATCGACTCGTCGGAGAAGTTGTCACCGTGGCGGCGCAGCTTGATCAGCGGCTCGTCGCCGGCGTGGCGAAAGCGGAAGTGCGGCGCGGCGCGCAGCCAGAAGTGGAAGTCCTGGGCCAGCGTGTAGTCGGGGTGATAGCCACCGACGGCCTCATAGACGCGCCGGTGCACCAGCCGCGTCGGATCGATGATGACGTTGTGGATCCGCCAGAGGCATTCGAGCAAGGCGGTGGTCTTGAAGTCCGCCACCGATTGGCGGCCGCGCTGCGTGCCGTCGGCATCGATGATGTGAGCGTCGCCGTGGACGACGCCCGTGTCGGGATGCGCATCGAAGACGGCGACCGAGCGCGAGATGCGATCGGGCAGGCAGACGTCGTCGTCGCCGAGCATGCCGATCAGCTCACCGCGGCCTTCACGGATGATCGTGTTGTAGGCCTCGGCGATCCCGCGGTTGGTCTCATGGCGCACGATCCGCAGCCGCGGGTCGTCGAAGCGCGCCAGGACCTCGTCGATCTTGGGGTTCTTCGAACCATCGACGACGACCAAGACCTCGAGGTCCTGGTAGTCCTGAGCCAGGCAGGAGGCGACCGCCTCGGCCAGGTAGGTGTCGCGGGAGTAGGTGGCGACACCGAGCGTTACGCGCGGGGAGGGAGTCATCCACTCCCGGAAATCGGCATCGAGCCGACCGACTTGAACGGGCTCAGCCGAGCCGGACGTAGCCGGTGGCGCCATCGCCAGATGCGTCGTGCGTGCGGCGGGTGACCGCGTTGGAGGAGTTGCCCTCGATGGTGTGGATCTTGCCGTCGGGATCGACGGACTCGACGATGCCGACGTGCTCGCCGCCCCAGACGATCAGGTCGCCGGCCTGCGGCGGCGTGCCCGACGCTGCGGGGTTCCAGCGCCCGGTGCGCTGCGCCCACGCCGACACCGCGCTGACCGAGCCAAAGCCCTGGCCGGCCTCGCCGAGCGGCGCGCCCGCCTGTTGTGCTGCATAAGAGACGAAGTAGGCGCACCACGGCCCGATGCCGCTGCCGGCCGTGGAGGACCGATAGTCGGCGATGCGCGGCGAGTCGTTGGAGCCGGGCGGCTGCTCGGTCTGGCCGACCTCGCCTTGGGCGAACGCCAGCGCGCGCTGGCCGGCGGTGGTGGCCGTCGCGCCCGAGAAGCCGAGCGTGGTCGCGGCGCCCGCCGGGGCGGCGACACCGGCCGAGGAGCTCTGGCCCTGGAGCATCGTGGCGAACTGCGCGCCGTTGACCGCGCTCTGCGCAGCGGTCGACGGCGGCACCAGGCCCTGGTGTAGCTCGGCGATCCGTGCGAGCACGTTCTCGACGCTCATCTCCACCGTGATCGGTCGTGTGCGCCGATCCTTCACCCCGCGGGCGTCAGGACAACGACCGAGGGGCGGCCCGAAGGCCGCCCCCCAGCGTCGGAGACCCGACGAATGTGCTTCGTGTCAGTCCTAGCCCAGGAGACGCAGCACGCTCTGCGGGGCCTGGTTGGCCTGGCTGAGCATGGCCGTGCCGGCCTGCGAGAGGATCTGGTTCTTGGTCAGGGCGACCATCTCGTCGGCCATGTCCACGTCGCGGATCCGCGACTCAGCGGAGGTCAGGTTCTCCTGGTAGGAGGCTGCCACCGACAGGGAGTGGTCCAGACGGTTCTGCACGGCGCCGAAGGACGCACGGGCGGTCGAAACGGCCGTGATGGCCAGGTCGATCTCCGAGATGTCCGTGGTGCCGGCCGTCGACAGCGAGGCGTAGCTCGTGCCGACCGTGGTCGCCAGGTCCACCAGCGCGATGCCGATCTGCTGACCGTCGTTGGCGCCAACCTGGAACGACACCGTGGCGGAGCTGTTCAGCAGGTTGATGCCGTTGAACTGCGCCGAGCTGCCGATGCGGGTGATCTCGGACGCCAGCTGGTTGACCTCGTTCTGGATCGACGTGCGAGCGGTCGTGTCGAGCGAGCCGTTCTTGTACTGCACGGCCAACTCACGGATGCGCTGCAGCATCGAGTGAACCTCGTCCAGGTTGCCTTCCGCGGTCTGCACCATGGAAGCGCCGTCCTGGATGTTCTTCTGGGCCTGACCAAGGCCGCGAATCTGCGACCGCATGGACTCGGAGATACCGAGGCCGGCCGCGTCGTCCGCCGCGCTGTTGATGCGGTAGCCCGAGGAGAGGCGCTGCATCGACTTCGAGATGGCGGCCGACGTCTTCGAGAGGCTGTTGTAGCTGTTCAGCGCCTCGACGTTGTGCGTGATGCGAAGGGACATTCGTCTATCTCCTTGATGACGTTTGTGTTGGGGTCCCACAGCGACTCCTTGTCGCTGCTTGCTGCTAGGCCGAATGATCGGCGGCCCGTGTGGCGCGCTTGAGGTCTGTCCAGTCCTGCCTGGACGAGAGTGTCAGTCAGACGCGGACGTCGATGTGCGGGCGCCCGTCATCGGGCGGCGGCGGAAGGTCGGGCACGGGGGCGCGGCGGCGACGCTGCTGCTGGGAGCGCTCGCGGTCGCGCTTCTCGGTGGAGCCATCGGAGCGACGGACCGCCGGGATGGCCGGCGGCTGCGGCGGCCGCGGCCCGATCGGTTGGATGCGGTCCACGGCTCAGCCTCCTGTCAGCTCTGGGGCATGGCCGCCTGGGCGGCCTTCTGGGCTTCGGCGGGCGGGCGGGATGCGGTCTCGCGGGCGGCGGCTTGGGTCTCGGCTCTGGTGATCAGGCGCCGACGCAACCCCTCGAGCTCGGCCAGCGCGATGTGGCGCCAGATCGTCTGCACGATCATCCACGCGGCGAGGTAGCCGACGATGCCGCCGAGCACCCCGCGCTCGATCGCGTCGGGCCACGGGAGGCCGGCGCCGCGGGCGAGCTTGAGGACGACGGCGAAGGCGATGAGGCCGCCCCAGCCCTTGGCGATGGCGATATGACGGCGAGCGCGCGGGTGCGCGGAGAGGCGGATGCCGGCGGCGCCGTCGCTGGCGTCGGCGCTCTCGGCGTTCTTGTCCTTCTTGGCCATCAGGCGAACCTCCGCCGCTGCTCGCGCGACATCTCGAAGGCCAGGTGCATCAGGCGGATGCGATCAGGCTGGGCGACGTCGGAGAACTGCAGGCCGACGCGATCGTAGGTCTCCAGCCGCACGACGCGGCCACAGCCAGTGACCGCAGCCTCGCCATCGCCGAGCTCCAGCGCGAAGCGCAGCTCGTCGCCGAGCTTGGGCGCCTGCAGGCCCTTGACCAGCATGCCGCCGCCGGAGAGATCGATCGCGTGCGCGTGCGTCGTCACGTCATCTTCATCGGCGTCGGCCGTCACGAGCGTGAGCGGGAGGTCCACCGTCGCACGCACGTACTCGCGGCGCTTGAGCAGCTGCGGGCTGCCGCGGTGGGCAAAGCGCACGGTGTCCTTCTCGCCATAGCCGCGACCGATGCCGCGGCGGTGCTGCGGGACGTCGAGGCGGCCGTGCATGCGCGCGATGCCGTCGTCGTTGATGAACTCGATCATCAGCGCGCTGCGCTCCAGCCGTGGCGTGGGCGTCGTCGGCTGCTCCAGCAGCGCGAGATCGAAGAAGCCGGGGCCGGCGTCGGTGACGCGCGCGAGCACCTGCTCGGTCTGCGGAACCGCGAGCAGGAGCTCGTCGCCGATGCTGGGCAGCAGACGGCTCATGGCACGAGATCGCGCGCCAGCTCGGTCGCCGAGGCAGGGCGCAGCCCGGCTTCGACGGCCTGGCCGCGCGCCAGGTAGGAGAGCGGGAGGCCGGAGTCGATCGCCAGGCCGATGACGGTCCCGATCATCTCGGTCTCGTCGGTGTGGGTGAGGACGAGCGCGCCCACGCCGAGCTCGCGCACGCCGCCGACGAGCTCTTGGGCCGCGGCGGGCCCGATCGTCGCCGGGACCGCGAGGTGCAGCTCGTCGGGTGCGAGCGCGTCGAGCTCGGCGCCGAGCGAGCGCAGCTCGCCGGTCGACCGCGGGCTGACGCCCGGCGTGTCGACGATGATCAGCCCGTCGCCGCGCAGGCTCGCGATCCGAGCGGCGCCCTCCGCGCCGCTCTCGACCGCGTGCAGGGCGACGCCGTAGGGCGCGAGCAGGCGGCGCAGCTCGGCGCCGCCGTCAGGGGAGCGCAGCGCGATGACGCTGACCGACAGGGTGCCGTGGCGCGCGTGGGCAGCGGCGAGACGGGCGACGCAGCGCGTCTTGCCCGCGCCGCCGGGGCCGACGAAGCCGATGACGCCGGGGCCGCTGCGCAGCGGGTGCATCGGGATCCGGCGCGCGAGCGCGTCGGTAACGAGCTCCTTGGGATCGGCGCCGGGCAGCAGCGGGGCGAGGCCGGCGATGGCCTCGTGGGCGATGGCCTCGGCCAGGCTCGCGCGCAGGCCACGGGCGACGAGGCGCTCGGCCGCGACCAGCGCGGCGGCCGGGAGACCGGAGACGGGCGCCGCGGCGGGGACGAGCGGGACGGGCGGGACGGGCGGGACGGACTCGGGCTCGGGCTCGGGCTCGGGCTCGGGCTCGAGCGCGATGGGCTCCGGCGCAGCAGCGACTGGCTCGGGCTCGATGGCCTGCGGCTCAGGCTCAGGCGCAACGGGCTCGGGCTCCGGCGCCGCGGCAACCGGCTCGGGCTCCGGCATTGCCGATGCGGGCGCAGGCACAGGCGCGACCGGCTCGGGCGCAGGCCCTGCCGACGTGGGCGCTAGCGGATCGACCTCGTGAACAGACGCCGGCTCCTGCTCGCCACCGAGGTAGTCGAACATGCCGGTGGGCTGTTCGACCGGACCGAGCTCGGCCGCGGGCGCGGGCTCGTCCTCCTCGTCCTCGTCGAGCCACTCGTCGTCGTCGTACTCGTCGTCTTCGATGATCTCGGCGCGCGGCGCGACGGGCTCAGGCGCCGGGGCGACCTCGGGCTCCGCCGGCGGCAGGCCCGCGTTGAACAGCGAGGCCAAGCCGCCCTGCTGGGGCGGCGCGGGCGGGAAGAGATCGTCGACGGTGACGTTCGTCGCGCCGGGCAAAGCGTCAACCTCGGGCGAGATCGCCGGGCGCGCTTGCTGCTGGCGCTCATGCGCCTCAGCCAATTGCGCGGCAAAGGCCGCGGAGATATCGGGGCCGGCCGGGGCCGCGTTCTCGCCCGGACGCACCTCGACCTCGATCTCGCGCCTGGCGAAGAAGCCGCCGACGCCGCCGCTGCTGGTCTCACGGCGCGACACGATGACCGCGTCGTCGCCCAACTCCTGGCGGATGCGCGGGACGAGCTCTTCGAGCGAGCGTCCGCGGTAAGTGAAGGTGTCTTGGTCCTCTTGCGGTGCCATCAGGCAGTCACGACTCCGATCGTCTCCACGCCGATCCCGGGTGCGATCTCGTTATACGCGCAGACCGAGAGCTGAGGCAGCGCCTGCTCGCAGAGCCGGCGCAGATGCCGGCGCACGCGAGAGGAGCAGATCAACACCGGCCGCCGGCCGCGCGTGACGGCCTGCTCGACATGGTTCGACAACTGGTGGACCAAAGCCTGCGCGCGGGTGGGATCCATCGCGAGGTATTCCCCGTCCGGCGTCTGGGCGATGGCGTCTGAGACCTCCTGCTCGAGGTGCGGATCGAGCGTGATCGCCCGCAGCGTGCGCTCCGCGTCGAGGTAGGGCGAGACGATCGTGCGGCCCAGTGCCTGGCGGGCGTACTCGGCCAGCAGCTCCGGATCGCGCGTGACGCGCGCCCGGTCGCCGGAGGCCTCGACGATCGCCCCGAGGTCGCGGATCGAGACGCCCTCGCGCAAGAGCGCTTGCAAGACGCGCTGCAGCTCGCCCACCGACAGCAGATCGGGGACGACCTCGTCGACGACGGCGGCGTTGTGCTCCTTGAGGCTGTCGAGCAGGGTGCGCACGTCCTGGCGGGTGAGCAGGTCGGCGGTGTGGCGCCGGATCGTCTCGGTCAGGTGCGTGACGACCACGCTCTCGGCGTCGACCACCGTGTACCCGAGCGCCTCGGCCTCGGCACGCTGGGCATCGGTGATCCAGACCGCGGCCATGCCGTAGGCCGGATCCTGCGTGGGGATGCCGTCGAGGTTGCCGAACGCGTCGCCCGGGTCCAGCGCCAGCTGGTGGCCGGCCATGATCTGGCCGCGCGCGACCTCGGTGCCGCGCACCTTGACCGAGTACTCGTGGCTCTGCAGCCCGATCTCGTCGTGGATGCGGACCGACGGGATGATCGTGCCGACCTCGGCCGCGATCTGGCGGCGCACCGCGCTGACGCGCTGCAGCAGCGACCCTCCGGAGCTGCCGTCGACCAGCGGCACGAGCCCGAAGCCGATGCACAGCTCCAGCGGATCGAGCGACAGCGCGTCCTGGACCTGGTCGCGCGGCGACGATGGCACCGGGGGCAGCGCCGCCGCGGCGGCGAGGCGCTCGACCTCGGCGGCCTCGGTCGCGGTGGCGGTCTTGGACAGCGCGCGGCCGGCGAAGATGAAGAGGCCGCCGATGACCAGGAACGGGATCTTCGGCAGGCCCGGGATCAGCGCGAAGAAGCAGATGACGACGCCGGCGACCATCGGCGCGCGCTGCTGGGCGCCGATCTGGGTGACGACCTGCGAGCCGAGGTCCTCCGAGCTGGCCGCGCGCGTGACGATGATGCCGGTCGCGACCGAGATCAGCAGCGCGGGGATCTGGGCGGCGAGGCCGTCGCCGACGCTCAGCAGCGAGAAGTGCTGGACCGCATCGCCGATCGGGCGGTGCTGCATGACCACGCCGATGACGATGCCGCCGATGAGGTTGATCGCCGTGATCAGGACGGCGGCCATCGCGTCGCCCTTGACGAACTTCGAGGCGCCGTCCATCGCGCCGTAGAAGTCGGCCTCCTCGGAGATCTCCGCGCGGCGCTTGCGCGCCTCGTCCTCGGTGATCTGCCCGGCGTTGAGGTCGGCGTCGATCGCCATCTGCTTGCCCGGCATCGCGTCCAGCGTGAAGCGCGCGCCGACCTCGGCCACGCGCCCGGCGCCGTTGGTGACGACCACGAACTGGATGACGATGAGGATCAGGAAGACGACGAGGCCGACGACGATGTTGCCGCCGATGACGAACTTGCCGAACGCCTCGACGACGTTGCCCGCGTCGCCGTGCAGCAGGATCAGCCGGGTGACCGAGATGTTGATGGCCAACCGAAAGAGCGTGGTGATCAACAGCAGCGACGGGAAGACCGAGAACTCCAGCGCCTTCTTGACGTAGAGCGTCGTGACCACGATCGCCAGCGCGCAGCTGATGTTCAGCGTGATCAACAGGTCCAGCAGCATCGGCGGCAGCGGGATGATCAACATCACCACGACCAGGACCACGACGCCGGCGGCGATCAGGTCGGTGTACTTGCCCAGCTTCTGCATCGACGTAGCCATGCGCGTGGTCCTCTAGGCGGTGGCGAGCCGGCGGCGGCCGGCGACGCGGTAGACGTAGGCCAGGATCTGCGCCACGGCGGCAAACAGCTCCTCGGGAATCTGCTGGCCGACCTCGACGTTGGCGTGCATGGCGCGCGCCAGCGGCGGGTCGGGGACGATCGGGACGCCAGCCTCTTTGGCGATCTCGCGGATGCGCAGGGCGATGAGGTCCTTGCCCTTGGCGACCACCGTCGGCGCGGCCGAGTGGCCGTCGTACTTGAGCGCCACGGAGTAGTGCGTGGGGTTGGTGACGATGACGTCGGCGGTCGGGACGTCGGCCATCATGCGGGCGCGGGCAGCCTCGCGCTGACGGCGGCGGATCGCGCTCTTGACCTCGGCCGGGAGGTCCTGGCCCTTGCCCTCCTCCTTGACCTCTTCCTTCTTCATCTTCAGCGACTTCTCGTGCGAGTAGCGCTGGTAGATGAAGTCGATGGCGCCGATGAACAGGTAGGCGAAGGTCGCGCGCAAGGCAATGTGCTTGACCAGCGCGGCGACCGTGCTGCCGAACTGCAACGGCGAGATGCCGACCATCGACGCGTAGTCCTGGATGTGAGGCAGCAGCGCGCTGAGCACCACCCACCCCACGATGCCGATCTTGACGATGTTCTTGGCGAGCTCGACGAGGCTCTGCTTGCCGGCGATCTTCTGAAAGCCCGTCTTCGGGTTCAACCGGCGGAAGTTGGGCTTGAGCGCCTGGGACTTCAGGCGGATGCCGACCTGCGCGAGGTTGACCACGATCCCGACCAGCGCGCAGGCGGCCACGACCGGCGCCAGGCAGATCGCGGCGTTCTTGCCCGACTGCATCATCAGATCGCTGATGGTGTTGATGGTGACGGGGTCGCGCTGCGCCCCGGCGGTCAGCGAGTCGTGGATGCCGTCGGCCATGCGCTGCACCATCGAAGAGCCGGTGACACCCAGCGTCAGCAGCCCGGCGAGCACCACGGCCGCGCCGCTGAGGTCGGTGGACTTGGCGACCTGGCCCTTCTTGCGCGCCTCTTCGCGGCGCTTGGGTGTGGCCTTCTCGGTCTTGTCAGCGTTCGACATCGGCGATCACCCCACCCGCAACGTGTTGAGGGCGGCGCCGACGTCGGTCTGCAGCTGGTCGCCGATCCAACCGGCGACAAACGGCATCGAGGCGCCGATCAGCAGCAGGCCGATGACGACCTTGGCCGGGATGCCGACCTGAAAGACGTTCAGCGTCGGGACGACGCGGGTGACCATGCCGAAGGCCGCGTCGGTCAGGATCAGGGCCAGCAGGACGGGGCCGGCGACCTCGATCGCGCTGGTGAAGACCTGGATGAACGCGCCGCTGGCGCCGTTGACGATGTGGGCCAGCGACGGGTACTGGGTGAGATCGACGATGTCGTAGGTGCGCGCGAGGCCCTTGATCACCCAGGCGTCGCCGCCGATGGCGATGAACACCATCAACCCGATCATGCTGTAGGCCGTGCTCAGGACCGCGGACTGGTTGCCGTTGACGGGGTCGACCAGGCCGCCGTAGGAGAAGCCGATCGTCGTGTCCAGGAACGTGCCGGCCACGGCCAGCGCCGCGAACGTCGCGGCCAAGGCGTAGGCGAACGCGCTGCCGACCAGCAGCTCCTTGGCCAGCAGCGAACCGATCCCCATGATGTCGGTCGGCAGGTGCGTGCCCGACGCGACGACCGGCGAGAGGCCGATGGCCAGCGACACGGCGATCACCGCGCGCACGCGCGCGGGGACCATCTTGCTCGAGAACAGCGGCGCCAGCAGAAACAGCGGCGACAGACGCCCGAGCACGAGGAAGAACGCGAGCACGCGTTGCTCGCCGAAGTCGGTGATCAGCTGCGCCGCGGAGTTCTGGAGCTGCGGTCCCACTTACCCCACCATGTTGGGGATGGAGGTCCACAGCTCCGAGGTGTAGCTCAGCAGCTGGTTGAGCATCCACGGCCCGCCGATGACGAGCACGACGGCCATCGCCACCACCTTCGGGATGAAGGCGAGCGTCTGCTCCTGGATGGAGGTGACGGCCTGGATGATCGAGATCAGCACGCCGACGATCAGCCCCACGCCGAGCAGCGGGAGCGAGATCTTCAGCGCCAGGCTCATGGCCTGGGTCGCAAGGGAGATGACGACGTCCTGGTTCATCAGTGAAACGACTCCACGAGCGAGCGGGTGACCAAGTCCCAGCCGTCCACGAGGACGAACAGCAGGATCTTGAAGGGGAGGCTGATGAAGACCGGCGGCAGCATCATCATGCCCATGGACATGAGGGTGGAGCTGACCACCAGGTCGATCACCAGGAACGGCAGGAAGATCAAGAAGCCGATCTGGAAGGCCGTCTTGAGCTCGGAGATGATGAAGGCCGGGATCAGGACGTAGGTCGGCACGTCGGCGCGCGTCTGCGGGCGCTTGAGCTTGGAGAGGCCCACGAACAAGGCCAGGTCCTTGGTGCGGGTCTGGCGGAACATGAACTCGCGCAGCGGCTTCTGGCCGCGGTCCAGCGCCTGGGCCTGGGTGATCTCGTTCTTGCTCAGCGGGTCGATCGCATCGGTCTTGACCTTGGTGAAGGTCGGGGCCATGACGAAGATCGTGAGAAAGAGCGCGATGCCGACCAGGACCTGGTTGGGCGGCGCGGTCGGCGTGCCCAGCCCGGTGCGGATGAAGCCGAGCACCACGAGGATGCGCGTGAAGCCGGTGACGCAGAACAGCAGCGCCGGGACGAGCGTGACGGCGCCGACGAGGATCAGCAGCTGGACGGCGTTGCCGCCGTCGGCCGACAGGCCGTTGGTCGCGGCGATGATCATCGCGCGGTCCGGTCGCGGATGCGGTCGAGCGTGTCGCTGAAGAGGAGCTTGGCCTTCTCGACGGGACCATTGACGGCAACGACGGTCGCGTCGCCGTCGACGTCACCGCTGCCGAGCTGCAACAGCCCCAGGTCGCGCGCCTCGTCCTCGGTGTAGGTGCGGATCGGGACGATGCCGTGCTCGGCGCTGCCGACGAGCACGAGCTCGCGGCCGGCGCGGATCAGGTGCACCGAGCGGTTGGGGCCCAGCGGCATCGACGCCTCGGTGCTGAGCCCGAAGCCGTGCGAGCGCTCCGAGGCGCTGCTGGACTTCTTCATCTGGCGCAGGACCCAGGTCAGGCCGTAGATGACGGCCACGACGACGGCCAGGCCGACGAAGGTGCGCGCCAACCCGCCGCTGGTCCCGCCGCCGACGTCGGCGACTTTCGCCGGCGAATCGCTCGGGAGGTTCAACGGCGTGTTCTCGCCGTAGGGGTCCTTGCCGGCGGCCAGCACGTAGGCCGGCGCCAACAGGACGCAGAGGAGTGCGGCCGCCAGGGCGGCCGTGAGGATGCGATATGGCTTCACTTGGAGGGACTCGGTAGGTCGGGAGGGACGACCAGCCAGTCACATAGATCGGCCTGCGCGTATACGACTTGAGGGGTGTGTCTGGACGACCGTTCGAGGGGTCAGCACCCGAACGGTCGGGCTAAGGCGTTATGCAGCCTCGGGCACTGCGGCGGGCGGCTCGCCCGCCGGCAGCTCGGCCGGCTCGAAGGCCACAGGTGCCGGTACCGCCGCCAGCCCGCGCTCGGCGCCGTTGACCTCGGTGATGCGCAGCCCGAACTGCTCGTCGATGACGACGACCTCGCCGCGGGCGATCGGGCGGCCGTTGACCAGCAGGTCCACCGGCTTGTCGGCCAGGCGGTCCAGCGTGACGACCGAGCCCTGGCCCAGGCTCATGGTCTCGCCGAGCGACATGCGCGTGCGGCCGACCTCGACGGTCAGCTCCACGGTCACGTCGGTCAGGCGGGTGAGGTCTGCGTCGCCAGGCGTTGCAGCAGCGGCGGCGCCTTCGGGCAGCGGGGTGAACTCGACGTCGGTCATGGTGATGCTCTCGCTTCCTTGCGGGACTTACTGGATCGCCAGGTCGGTGAACATGACGTCTTCTGCCTTGACATCGGTCTCTCGCTGGACGCGCTTGAGGACCAGCTTCTGGACCTTCAGCCGCGACTTCTCGTGCTGAAGGCGGCTGGAGGGGATGTCGGTGAGCGTGTCGGTGATGATCGCGCGCACCGCGGCCTCCTGGGGCAGCAGGCCGTAGCCGTCGGGCGGCGTCGGCGCCTCCTTGCCCAGCTTGGCGACCTCGGCCTCGAGGTAGCCCTCCTTGAGGACCAGCGCGGCATTGAGCTTGGCGAAGCGCCCGCTCTTGAGGTTGATCAAGAAGTCCTTCTGCATGATGTACACCTCGCCCGCGATCTTGGGCTTGGGCACCGGCGCGGGCTTGGCGATCACGAACTTGTAGACGCCACCGAGGACGAGCAGCAGGACGGGGATGATGATCTTGATGTTCTTCATGGCTTCGGGGCGAAGTTCGGCTTGATGGAAGGGAACTTGGTGGCGGCCTGCGCCTCCGGCTTGATCGACGGTGCGCCGGTCGTGGTGACCTCGGTGATGCGCGGCACGAGGATCTCGACGCGGCGGTTGAGCGAGCGGCCGCCGGCGGTCTTGTTGGTGGCGATCGGCGCATAGGCGCCACGGCCGGCGGCCGTCATGCGCAGCGGCGAGATGCCGTCGTGGGCGAAGGTGCGGAAGATGGCGTTGGCTCGCTCGGTGGACAGGTCGAGGTTGTCGATGAACTGCTCGCTGTGGATCGGCTGGGTGTCGGTGTTGCCCGAGACGATCAGCTTGTGGTCGGCCTGGGTCGTGGCCAGCAGGTTGGCGACGTCCTTGAGCAGCGGCAGCGAGCCGGGGCGCGGCACGGCCGAGCCGCTGTCGAAGAGCAGGTCATCGGTCAGCAGACGGATCAGCAGGCCGTCCTTGGTGACCGTCGCCTTGATCTTGCCCGACAGGTTCTTCTTGGCCGCGACGTGGTCGATCTTCTTCTTGAGCGCCTCGAACTTCTTCTGCTCGACGTTGGTGGCGCCGCCCGACTTGACGGTGTCCTTCGGCGCGCCGACGTAGGGCTGCAGGCTGGACTCCTTCGGGGCTGCCGACGGCGTCTTGATGTTCGTGGTGCCGCCCGCGTTCTTGATCGACTGGCCGCCCGGCAAGATCTTGCCCGAGAACGCGTCTTGCAACGAATGCTGCAGCGTCTCGAACTTGGTCTTGTTGACCGCTGAGATCGAGAACAACACCATGAACAGCGCGACGAGCAGCGTCATCAGGTCGGCGTAGGTGACCAGCCAGCGCTCGTCCGGATGGTCACCGTGGTCGCCACCGCGCTTCTTCTTGCCGCCGTGTCCGGACATCGTCTGGACCTATGCGGCCTCGGCCGCATCCTCGACGGCCTGGAGCTTGGGCTTGGCGTCGTCGGCCTCGACCGCTTCGCGCTCGTCAGGGGCGAGGTAGCTGAGCAGCTTCTGCTGCACCATGCGCGGGTTGTCGCCGGCCTGGATGGCGAGGATGCCCTCGAGCACCAGCGAGCGCTCGTCGACCTCCTTCTGGCTCAGCATCTGCAGCGAGTAGCAGACCGGCAGGTAGACGACGTTGGCCGAGCCCACGCCATAGAGCGTCGCGATGAACGCGCCGGAGATGGCGGGGCCGAGCGTCTCGGGGGCGCTCAAGTTGGAGAGGACGTGCACGAGCGACACGACGGTGCCGAGCACGCCGATGGTCGGGGCCAGGCCGCCGGCCTTCTCGAAGACCGAGAAGCCGAGCTTGTGGCGTGCGGCCATCGCGTCGATCTCGGCGTCGAGGATCTCGCGCAGGAGGTCGGGGTCGGTGCCGTCGACGATCAACTGCATGCCCTTGCGCATGTAGGGCTCTTCGATCGCCTCGATCTCCTCCTCCAGCGCGAGGAGGCCGTCCTTGCGCGCCCGCTCGGCGAAGGAGACCAGCGTCTTGACGCGCGCGCCGAGGTCAGGCTGCTCGCTCATGATGGCCTTCATGTACAGCTTGGGGATCGCCATGAAGCGCTTCATCCCCACGCCGCCGAAGACCGCGCCCGCGGTCCCGCCGAGCACGAGGATCAGCGCGTTGATGTTGAGGAGCATCGGCGGCGCGACGCCCTCCATGATGCCGGCCATGATGATGGCGGCAGCGGCGATTCCAATTCCGATTGCGGTGGCGGCCTTCATAAGTGTCACCCCCTGTCGTCGGCCATGGTCTGCCGGACTTCAGGGCGCTGGTACTAGCCCAGAGCCTTCTCCACCGCCGACAGGACACGATCGACCTGGAAGGGCTTGACGACGAAGTCCTTGGCGCCGAGCTTGATCGACTCGAGCACCTTGGACTCCTGGCCCAAGGCCGAGCACATGACCACCTTCGCGCTGGGATCGACGGCGATGATCTCCCTCAGCGCGGTCAGGCCGTCCTTCTCGGGCATGGTGATGTCCAGCGTCATGATGTCGGGGCGCAGCTCCTGAAAGCGCTGCACCGCCTCGGCACCGTTGGCGGCCTCGCCAACGATCTCGTGACCGCCGCCCGTGAGGGCGTCGGACACCATCTTGCGCATGAACGCGGCGTCATCGACGACGAGCACGCGAGCCATCAGACTGCAACCTCCGTGGGTGTGGTTGGGGTCGGGGTAACTAAGTCCTCGCAGCCGTTCTCCGCGCCGCCCTCAGCGCCGTCGCCGCCGCCGAGCACCGTCTCGATGCGCACCGCCAAGCCACCGTCGTCGGTGACCAAGAGGCGGCCGGTGGCAAAGCGCATGCCGTCGGCGTAGAGGTCGATCGGCGCCTCGACCGCGCGGTCGAGCTCGACGACCGCACCGCTGGGCAGCGCCACGATCCGGCCCGAGGGCATGCGCGTGCGGCCGAGCTCGGCCCAGACGCGGACGCTGATGTCGCGCAGCGCGTCGCCGAGCGGGGCGTCGTCGTGGCTTTCGGTCAGGCCGTCCAGCGCGCGCGTCATGCGCACGATGAACGCGTTGGGGACCAGCTGCACGAGCAGGCAGGGGACGCCGCAGAAGTTGAAGGTCACCGCCGTGGCGTGGCCGGGGTGCTCCCAGCCGGTGCCGCCGGCGTCGGCGTCGGCGAGGTGGCGGATGTCGGGCGGCGCGATCTCAACCTCTTCGCCGAGCACCTTGCTGGTGGCCACCGCGGCGGCCGACATCATCTGGTTCATCGCCTCGCCGACGGCGGAGAACTCGAGCTCTGAGAGCTCGCCGCCGGCCTCGACCTCGTTGGGGTCGACGCCCATCATGGCCGCCGCCAGGCGCCGGGCGCCCTCGATGCCGATGACCATCACGTTGCCGCCGGTCACGCCGTCGACGTAGGAGACGTCGGCGCCGATCGCGGGGAAGATCGCGTCGGCAAACGGCGACTGGTCGGGCGGGATGACCTCGACGGTCCCGAGCGTCACGCCGTCGGGCGCGAACATCTGCAGCACGCCCTGGACGGCCTCGGCGGTCGAGGCGCCGAGGCGCAGGAGGGCCTGTTCGGCGTTCATGGGGTCTCCTGAACGGGTCCGGTGATCTGGACGGCGCGGTGCTTGCCGCTGCGACCGCCGCGGGCGTGGAGTACGGGCGTGCGGTCGGCGAAGAGCGTCAGCTCGGTGTCGGCGTCGGCATCGAGGCGGATGACATCGCCCGGCGCCAGCGCGAGGATCTCGGCGAGCGTCAGCTGCGTGTCGGCGACCTCGGCGCGCAGCGAGACCTCGACGTGGCTGAGGCCCGCGTTGACGGCTGCGGCGACGACGGGGTCGCGCGTCTTTGACTCCTCGTCGTGGCGTGAGAACGCCGAGGCGACCGGCGCGATCGCCGCGTAGGGGATCAACAACGCCATCGTCGACGACAGGCCGTCGAGGCGCGCTTCGAGCGTCAGCACGAGCGTCGGCTCCGAGCCCGAGGCGACCTGGATCGTCTCGGCCTGGGTGTCGACCTCGGCGATCTCGAGCGTCATCTCGGAGACCTCGAACCAGACCGAGGAGAGCGCCTCGACGATCGTGCCGAACATCCGCTGGACGACCATCAGGTCGATGTCGGTCAGCTCGCGGTCGCGCGATGCGGTCTCGGGGCGCCCGCCGAGCATCCGCTCCAGCGCGACCAGGACGACCGGCAGCTCGGCGCTGAGCAGCATCCGGCCCTCGTGCGGCGCCGTGTCGATCTGAATGTGGACGGAGTGGTCGGGAAGCTGTGCGAACGCGTTGGTCCACGTGAACTGCCCGACGTCGATGACCTCGAGCTCGATCGAGGTGCGGTGCTCGGCGACCAGGCGCGTCGCTGAGCGCTCGATGAAGGTCTCCATGGCGCGGCGGATCCGCCGCTCCTGATCGGTGGTGAACTTCGTCGGCCGGGTGAAGTCGACCGTGCGCAGCCAGCGGGCGCGGCGGCCTGGGCTGCTGTCGGCGTCGACCGGCAGGTTGCCCTCGCTCGCGCGCTCGAAGAGCTTCTCGATCTCGTTGGCGTCCAAGAACCCACTCATGCGTATACGGCCTTTGCTTCGGTTCCGGCCCGGCCGCCGAGCAGCTGCTCCTCGCGGCCTCCGGCTTCGCGGACGGTGATGGAGATGTCGGTGCCGACGTGGATGCGCAGCGTGCGGCCCTTGTTGCCGCCGGTCTGCGTCGCACGGATCGGGATGCGAGCGGCCTCGACCAGGCCGGTCACGGCCGCGATGTTGCGCTGCCCGATCTCCTGACCGCTGCCGCCGCCGAACTGGAACATGGCGGCGCCGCCGACCAGCACCGCCTCCAGGCGGGTGCGCCGCGCGCCGGTGGCGAGCATGAGCTCCAGCAGCGACGGGACGGCCAAGTCGGCGTACTTGTGCGGCAGCGGCGGATCGGGCTGCGTCGCGGCAGGCAGCATCACGTGCGCCAGCGCGACGATGGCGCGGGCGCGATCGATCAGCGCCAGCCCGATGCACGAGCCCAGGCCGATGCACGCCAGGGTGTCGCCCGGCGTCGTGGAGACAAATGCCTCGCCCATGTGGACGACGGTCTCCATCTACAGGCCCAGCCGCTCCAGGAGCTGCTTGATGCCGCCGTGGTCGGGCAGCAGCAGGAAGGACAGGGAGCACTGCTCGTCTTCGACCATGAGGTTGGAGTCGAGGATCAGCGCCTCGTCGACATCCTCGCCGCGACCGAGCAGGACCGACGAGATGATCGCGCCCAGCATGTCCTCGACGACCTGCGGCGGCGCCGGCTCCATCACCATGCCGACCATCTGGGAGAGCACGTTGATGTAGTTGGTCCCGAGGATGTTGCCGACCTCGCCGAGCATCGACCGGCCGTCCGGCGTCGAGGGCTCCAGGCCGTAGATGCCGCAGAGCGCGCGGGCGTCGGGGTCGGGGAAGAGCAGCAAGACGATCGCCTCGAAGTCACCGACGACCGGCACGACGACGCCGTGGCGCAGATCCTCGGGCGCGCCGACGATCGCCACGGCCTCGGCCAGCGGCAGCGCCGCCGCCGTCGGCACCGAGATGTCGACGACCTTGCCGAGCATCGAGCTCAGCGCCGTTCCGGCGTTGCCGGAGCCGATGTTGGCGAGCTCGCGCAGGGCGTCGAGCTGCATGTCGGTGAATGCGTTCATGGCTTCCCTACAGATCGTCAGACAGCCGCACCGAGCGCAGCGACGCGCTCAGACACGGACAGCGCCGGGTGGGTGTTCAGGGTCAATGCGTCACAGTCGGCCAACAGCACGATGTCGCCGTTGGAGAGCACGGCCGCGCCGGAGACCGCGGCCTCCTGACCGACGTTCGCCGGGAGCGGACGGGTGACCAGCTCGCGCTGGCCGATGAGCTTGGAGACCGAGAGGGCGACGGCGCCCTCCTGGCCGCGCACGATCACCACGTGGGTGTCGGCTTCGGCATCTGCGGTGCTCCCGCCGAAGACGTCGACCGCGCGGCGCAGCGGCAGGGCCTCGTCGGCGAGGACGAGCATCTTGGCGCCCGCAACCGAGCGGATCGGGTGATCGTCGAGGCGCATCGTGCGCTCGACGCGCTGCAGCGGGATGCCGAACGGCTGGCCGCCGGCCTCGACGACCAAGGCGGACATGATCGCGAGCGTCAGCGGCAGGCGAATCTCGTTGATGGTGCCCTCGCCCTGGACCGAGGTGACGGTCACCTCCCCGCCGAGCTCGCGGATCTTCTCGCGCACGGCGTCCATCCCGACGCCGCGCCCCGACAGGTCGCCGACCTCCGCAGCCGTCGAGAAGCCGGGCGTGAAGAGCAGCTCGACGGCGGCGCGCATGTCGATCAGCGGGGCCTGCTCGCGCGTGATCAGCCCGCGCTGCACCGCCACCGCGGCGACCTTCTGCGGGTCGACGCCGTGGCCGTCGTCAGAAACCGTGATCGCGATCGAGCCGCCCGCGTGGCGTGCGCCGATCGTGAGCTTGCCGGTCGGCGCCTTGCCGGCCGCGATGCGGTCGGCCGGCGACTCGAGGCCGTGGTCCAGCGCGTTGCGGATCAGGTGCACGAGC
Organism: Baekduia sp.; assembly: GCF_035996765.1. NCBI lineage: Bacteria > Bacillati > Actinomycetota > Thermoleophilia > Solirubrobacterales > Baekduiaceae > Baekduia > Baekduia sp. The sequence goes on along the minus strand of NZ_DASYJG010000068.1, from coordinate 16,868 downwards.
GGGTCGCCGATGGCGTCGACGACCGTGCGGTCGAGCTCGGTCTCCTTGCCGACGATGTCGAGCTCGACCTGCTTGCCCAGACGGGTGGCGACGTCGCGCACCAGCCGCGGGAAGCGCATGAAGACGGCCTCGATCGGGATCATGCGGATCTGCATGACCATGGCCTGCAGGGCGTGCGAGGAGCGCGTGAGCTCCTGCATCGCCTGACCGAGACCGGGCACGTGGGCCTCGGCCGACAGCGCCTCGACGTGGGTGCGCTGCACGACCAGCTCACCCATCAGGTGCATGAGCTGGTCCAGACGCTCGGCGTCGACGCGGACGGTCTGGTGCTGAGCCCGTCCGGACTTGGCGGGGGCGGCCGGCCCGGCGATCGGGGCGGCGGGCAGCGGCAGGTTGTCTTCGTCAACCGCGGCCAGCGGCGCGGGCTCCTCGACCGGCTCGGCCGTGGCCTCGGCGACGCGGGCGTCGCCGACGTCGGGCACGGCGCGCACCGCCGCGGCGACGTCGTCGACCTCGTGGGCGGTCGCCAGCAGGATCTCGATGATGCGGCCGGTGAAGCTGTCGACGTCGGCCTCGGCCGGGGTTGAGCGCAGCACCTCGCCGTGCTCGGCGGCGGCGGCCAGCACTTGGAAGGCGCGGACGGCCGGCATCTGCGCGTCGGGCGTCAGCGCGGCGTGGATCTCCAGGACGGTGTGCCCGCCGCCGACCGGGGCGAGCTTGGCCGGCGGGGTGACGACCTCGGGCTCGGGCTCCTCGGTCGCGTCGCGGTCGTCGCGGCCGCGGACGAGCCCGCCCAGGCGCTCGACGAGCGCCGCCGGATCGAGGCTCTCGGCGCCGTCGGTGTCGATCGCGTCCACTGCGCCCGAGAGCGCGTCGAGGCAAGCGAGCAGGACATCGACGACCTCACCGGTCAGGCCGGTGCCGCGCTGACGGAGAAGCTCGAAGACATCCTCCATCTTGTGCGTCAGGGTCGCCATCCCCTCGAAGCCCATGGTCGCGGCCATGCCCTTCAAGGAGTGGGCGATGCGGAAGATCGCGTCGACGGTCTCGCGATCGTCGGGCGCCTCCTCGAGGGCCACGACGGCGAGGTTGAGCTCTTGCAGGTTCTCCCGGCACTCCGCCAGGAACATCGGAAGGTACTCGGAGGTGTCCATCAGAGCTTCCGGTAGACGAAGGGGGACTCGGGCGCGAGGCCATGCCGGGACGGATCCGAGACGCGCTCGGTGGCCCCGACGACCAGGCGACCGCCGGCACGGAGGCTCGCGGCGAGCCGGCCGTGGAGGGCGTCGCGCACGTCCTCGTTGAAGTAGATGACGGTGTTGCGGCAGAGCACGAGGTCGAAGGACTCGGCCCGCGGCTCGGTGCGCAGCAGGTCGCCCTGCTCGAAGCGCACGAGCCGCTTGAGCTCGTCGGAGGCATGCCACTTGCCGTCGTCGGTCAGCTCGAAGTGGCCGGCGAGCGTCGCGGTCGGCGCGTCGCGCGCGTCCTGGGCCGAGAAGACGCCGGCGCGGGCGCGCTGCACCATCCGGGCATCGATGTCGGTCCCGAGGATCGTGACCACGGCGCGCGGGATGGCGCGGCGCGCGATCGCAGCCAAGGTGTAGGCCTCGGCGCCGTAGGAGCAGCCGGCCGACCAGGCGCGGACACGATCGCCGACGACGGCCGTCGCGGCGAGGTCGGGAAGGATCTGCTGCTCGAGCGTCTCCCACTGCTCTGGGTTGCGCCAGAGCTGCGAGACGTTGATCGTGACGCGGTCGAGGAACTTCTCGAGCTCGTCCTTGTCGATGCGCAGCGTGGCGGCATAGGCGACCAGGTCGCCGCCACCGCGCGTCGCGACGAACGATCGGATGCGCCGCTCCATTTGGCCGCGCTTGTACTGCAACAGGTCGATGCCGCAGACGCGGCGCAGCGCGCTGCAGAACGTCACGTACTCGTCGCCGGCGTCGCGTCGCGTGACGACGCTGGTGGTCGCGGAGCTCATCCGGCCACCTCCGCGGTGATGGCTTCAGCCAGCTCTTCCAGTCCGACGACGACGTCGGCCAGCTGCGCCTCGACGATCGCGCGCGGCATGCCGTAGACGGTGCAGCTGGACTCGGCCTCGGCCAGGATCCGGCCGCCGCGGGCTCGTACTTCACGAGCACCGTCGAGGCCGTCCTTGCCCATGCCGGTCATGACGACCAGCACCAGGCGCTCGCCGTAGAGCCTGGCGGCGTCGATGATCGTGAGGTCGGCGCGCGGGCGCAGGCCACCGATGGCCGCATCGTCGGTGAGCCGCGCGACACCATCGTCGTCAAGGCGCAGGTGGCTGCCGCCCGCGGCGAGCAGCAGCGTGTCGGGCGCCAGCGCCTCGCCGCCGGCGGCCTCGACCACGGTCAGCTTCGAGCTGCGGTCCAGCCGCTCGGCCAGCGAGGCGGTGAAGCCGGCCGGCATGTGCTGGATGATCATCCCGCCGGCGCCCAGCGGCGACGGCAGCGCCGGAATCAGGCGCGCCAGGGCCCGCGGGCCACCGGTCGAGGTGGCGATCAGCACGACCTTCTTGTCGGCGGTCGGCAGGCGGCGCGCCCGCAAACGCGAGACGGCCGGCGCGCGGGAGAGCGGGATGCGGCTGGGCGCGGCGGAAGCAGCGGCCGCGGTGACCTTCTCGCGCAGCGCGGCGACGAACTGCTCCAGCGGTTCGCCGAAGACGGGCTTGGCGACCAGGTCGAAGGCGCCCTCGGCGAGCGCGTCGACGGCACGGGCGCCGTGGGCCGGCGAGAACGCCGAGACGACCACGACCGGCAAGGAGGAGCGCTCGCCGCGCAGGGCGCGCAGCACGCCGATCCCGTCCATGCCCGGCATGGCGAGGTCAAGCGTCATGGCATCGGGCCCCAGCTCGCGGTAGAGCGCGAGCGCCTCGTCGCCGTCGGCGGCCTCCCCCACGACGTCGAAGCCCGCGTCGCGCAGCGCCTGCGTGAGCAGGCGACGCATGAACGTGGAGTCGTCGGCGACGAGGATCCGGGACGGCTTGGCGGTGCGGGCGGCGGCGAGCACGGGAGGGATTCGCGATCTCCGACCTAAGCGGCGGTACGCAACTCGTCGGCGTCCTCGGAAGCGTCGACGGTGACGGCTGCAGCGCCGACGAGGCGGTCGGGATCGAGCAGCACGACGAGGCGGTCGCCGATCTTGGCGATGCCGTCGATGGGGTGGGTGGGTCCGATTCCGATGGTCGGCGCCTCGCCGATCTGCTCGGCGGCGATGGTGATGACCTCCTCGACGTCGTCGACGATGACGCCGGCCATGTCCTGCGCCGTCTCGACGATGACGATCTTGGCCTCGCTGACGTCGGCGTGCTCGACGCCGAGGCGCGTCGCGAGGTCATAGACCGGGAGGATCTTGCCCCGCAGCGAGATCACGCCGCGGACGCTGGGGTCCGATGACGCCACCGAGCGCGGCTCGGTGTAGCGGATGATCTCGTGGACCTGCGTGATCGGCAGCGCGTACTCCTCCTCCCCGAGGGAGAAGACGACGAGCTGCCGCTGGAGGGGCTCTTCAGGCATGCGTACTCCGATTGGAAGAACGGTCTTTCCCGGTGATCGACCGGGCCCAAGGGCCCTTGAGAGCAGATCGGAGGCCGAGATTCAGCGCGCGAGACGCAACGATTGCGTCAGCACGTCGATGCGCCACGCGCGGATCTTCGCGATGACCTCGTCGACCGACTCGCAGACGGCGATCCGCTGCCCGGTCGTCAACGTGACGTGGCAGTCGGGAGAAGCGTCGACGCGCTCGATCAGATCGCAGTTGAGGTGAAACGGCTCCCGTCCGTGCGAGAGCTTGTGCAGCTCGATCATGGGTGCTCCTGGGGGCTTGAATCAGCTGAGCCACGTCACGCCCGCCCGAGCGAACGCCCTCCGCGTTCGCGCGGGCGGCCGCGCCGTGGCTCAGCCGTGGGTTTTTGGCTAGCGCTTGAGGCTGACCAGGTCCTGCAGCATCTCGTCGGCCGTGGAGATGACCTTCGAGTTGGCCTGGAAGCCGCGCTGCGCGACGATCATGTTGGTGAACTCCGACGCCAGGTCGACGTTGGACATCTCCAGCGTGCCGCCGATGGTCTGACCGAAGGTCGTGCCGTCGGGGGTGCCGACCTGCTCGGGGCCGGCGGACGGGTGCGCCGCCCAGCGGTTGCCCGAGAGACGCAGCAGACCCTCGTCATTGGGGAACTTGGCCAGGCTGATCGTGCCGGCCGTGGTGCGCGCGCCGCCACCGGACGGGACGTAGCTGACGTCGCCGTTGGTGCCGACGGCAACGCCGGAGGCGCCGTCCGGGATCTGGATGAACGTGTCTGAGGCCGGCGTCGTGGTCGCGTCGCGACCCATGACGTAGTAGCCCTCCGCGGTGGTCAGGTAGCCCTGGTCGTTGCGGATGAAGTTGCCCGCGCGGGTGTAGTTCATCTCGGTCGGCATCGTGGCCGGCGTCGTCGACGGGTCGCCGATGCCGACGCGGAAGAAGCCATCGCCCTGGATCGCGACGTCCAGCGGGGTGCCGGTGTTCTGCATCGAGCCGTCGCTCATGACGGCGTCGATCGAGCCGAGCTGCACGCCGAGGCCGACCTGGGCCGAGTTCGTGCCGCCGGTGTTCGGGCCCTCAGCGGAGCCGCCGTACAGCGTCTGCTGCAGCTGGTCCTTGAACGTCACGCGAGAGGCTTTATAGCCGACCGTGTTGACGTTGGCCAGGTTGTTGGACACGACGTCCAGCATCGTCTGGTGGGTGCGCAGGCCGGAAATGGCCGAGTACATGCCGCGGATCATTGGGAGGCTCCTGTGGGGTCCTCCGGCTTCCCCGATGGGGTCCAGCCGGGTGTGTTGTTGGCGTTCTTGCCTGAGCCGTCGGTCGCGCTAGGCGATGACGGCGCTGTCGATGTTCGTGAACACGTGGTCCTTCATCTGGTCGCGTCCGACGGCCGTGACGACCGTGCGGTTGGAGACCGAGACCACGAATGCCGTGTCGTCCACGAGGACCACCGCGTCGCGGGCACCCTTGCCCGCGGCACGATCGACCCCGTCCTGAAGACGCTGCATCACCGTCTGGTCGACGGGGAGGTTGCGACGCTCCAGGCGCTGGACGGCGTGCTTGCTGAACGTGACGGGCTTCGTGCCCGCCGTATCCCTGAGAACGTCCGCGAACGCCGGTCCTTGAGGCGTCTGGACGGATGGCCGGACCGGCTGCGTCCGCACGTCGACCTTCGTCGGCGCAGAGACACCGGGCGGGACGAGTGCTGGGTTGAACGTGCCGCTCATCGGATTACTTGACGTTGTTGATGAGGTCTGGATCGATGCCGGCGTTCCCGGCGACCGTCAGCGACGGCCCCTTGGTCGCCGACAGCTGGACGCTGTCCACCACACCGGTGACGGGCAGGCCGTCCTTGCCGGGGTAGGTGACCGTCTTGCCGATCAGCTGCGTGGCATTGGAGTCCTTCTGACGCGACAGTGCCGCCGTGGACGCCGATGCCAGGTTGGTCAACTGCTCGACCGTCGTCATCTGCGAGATCGTCTGGAAGTACTGGTTGGGGTCCTGCCCGGATGTCGGATCCTGGTTCTTCATCTGCTCGGTGAGCATCTTCAGGAACCCGTCCTTGTCCAGCGATGAGCTGACCGTCTTGTCAGCCATGTTGTACGCCGGGTTGGTGTAGGTGTTGGTGATGCCGTCGGTACTCGACATGAGGATCCGTCCTCTCGGTCCTGCGGGTCAGGCCTGGACGTCGACGAGCGCGCCTGCGGGCGTCGACGGGGCGTGGGTGATGGTCAGTTCGCGCTCGGCGACGTCGTCGTCGCTGTCGAGGTCGTGCGATGCAGCAGCGCCGCGACGGCCGGAACTGGCCTGCCGTGCGTCGCCCTGGTTGGAGAAGCCGTGCTGGCCGGCGCCGAGCTGGAGGTCGAGGCTGTGCAGCTGCACGCCCTTGTCCTCGAGCGTGCGGCGTAGCTCGTTGCCCGCCTGCTGGAGCGCGTCGTGGCCGACCTGCTCGTGAGCGGCGATCGTCGCGACCAGCCCGTTGCGCGTGGTGCGCAGGTGGACGTCGACCTGGCCGAGCTCGGCCGGGCGCAGCTGGAGCGTCGCCCGCGCGTTGCCGGCGCGGGTGGTGGCGATCCGGACCAGCTCTTGGACGCGCTCGGCGGTCTGGAGGACGGAGGCGCGGGTGAGAACGGCCCCACCCACCCCGCCGCTCATGACGGGAACGGCCGTTTGCGGCGTGGCGGCGGGCTGGGCCTGCGTCGTGATCGCAGGCGCCGGCGCGGTCGCGGCGCTGGGGTCGACCACCGCGGAGGTCGACGCAGCGGCGGTCGCCGAGGTGGGCGCGGCTGCGGCGTCGGTGGTCGGCGGCAGCGTGGGAGCCGGCGGCAGGTCGCCCTTGGGGTGATCGCCGTTCTTGAAGTCCTTGGTGTGGCCGCCGTTGGCGTCGGCCTTGGCGTTGAGGAGCTCGGTGGGAATCTGCAGCTTGCCGGCGGGGGTGCCGTTGGCGGGAGCGGCAGCGCCGTCGGCCGGCGGTGCGCCGTCCGCTGAGCCGGGCTGCGCGGCAAGCGCGGCGGCGGCAGTCTGCGCGGCCGTGGACGGTGGCGCGGCCGTGCCGGTCGTCGTCCCCGTGGCCGTCGCGGCAGCAGCCGCGGCACCGGCGGTCTGCGCGGCAGCCGCAGGAGCACCGGCAGTGTCGGCAGCAGGTGTCGCCACGGCCGGTGCGACTTCGCCACTTTGCGGCGGGGTCTGGCCCTGCGCGTCGTGCGTCGCGTCTGCACCCGAGGGGGTCTGGCCCTGCGCGTCGGCCGCGGGCTTGGGCTGAGCCGGCTGAGCAGCGGCCGCAGCCTGCGCCTCGGGCGCGCCGGCGCCCTTGTTGTCGTCCTTGGCCGCAGCCGCGTCGCGACGTCGCGACTCCGGCTGGGCGGGGCGGTTCTTGGGGCCTTCCGCAGATGCGGTCCGGGCCGAGGTCTGGCTCAGGAGGGCGGCGAAGTCGCCGTCTGCTCCTGGTGGCGGGCTCGCACCCTTGGGCCCTGGGGGCCGGGCCGGTGTCTTCGAGGGCGGGATGATGGGAAGCGCGGTCATCAGACGGTGCTGTAGTCCAGGGCGCCGGAGGAAGAGGTGTCGTCGGTGCTGCCGTCGTCGGTGCTGCTCAGCAGGCTCGCCGCCGACACCGGCGTGGTGGTCACCGGAACTGCCGATGTCGTCGCGGCGGTCGTCGCGGCCGTGCCTTCGTACTCGGCCGCGTAGCCGAGCACCTTCTGCACGTAGTTCTGGGTCTCGGCATAAGGCGGCACGCCGCCGTACTTGGCCACCGCGCCCGGCCCCGCGTTGTAGGCGGCCAGCGCCTTGGACGGGTCGCCGCCGAAGCGATCGAGCTGCTGCTTGAGGTACTTGGCGCCGCCCTCGATGGCCTGGGCGGGGTCGCTGGGATCGACGCCAAGCGACGACGCCGTGCCCGGCATCAGCTGCGTCAAGCCCTGCGCGCCGGCGCCGGACTGCGCGGACGCGTTGAAGTTGGACTCCTGGCGGATCAGGCCCTTGAGCAGCGCGGGGTCGATCCCGTACTTGGTGGCCGCCGCGGTGATCTGCGCGTCGTACTGCGTCGCCGCGCCGCCGCCGAGCGTGGCCGGTGTCGCGGCGGTGGACGTCGCTGCGCCGGTGCCCGACTGCGCGTCGGCGAGCTGGGACGCAAAGCTGGTGGACGGCGCCGTCGCCTGGCCGGTGACGGCCGCGATCTGCTGCTGAATCTCGGCGACACGCGCGCCGATCAGCTCGACGCTCATGCCGCGCTCCGCCGCGCGTGGGCGCGCAAGCCCATCTCGTCGAGCTCGGCGTTGGCGATACGCTCGCCGGCCTGACGGTGGGCCTCGCGCTGGCGGGTCTCGAGCTTGTCGAGCACCTCGCGGGCGCGGCTGGCATCCGTCAGCTCGACGCGGCGGCGCTGGAGCTCGTTGTCATAGCTGTTCATCCGCAGCGCAGCGTCAGCGCGGTCGTTGCGTAAGCGATTGACCCACGCCTCGCGAGACACCAATGCAGCACCAGTCAGCGGACCGAAACCCTGCGCGATCGGACCCGACTGGGCGTCGCGCAGGCGCTCTTCGGCCGCACGCAGCACCGCCTCGCCGCGCACACGCTCGTTGAGGCTGGCCGCAAAGCGTTCCTTCGCCTGGTCCTCATCATGGGCGCGAATCTCGCGCACACGCTGAAGGCCGAATCGAAAAGGGCGAGACATCTCGTTCTGGTTCGTCGGACGGATAGCGGGTCTGTTGAGCGTGCTGGACGACTGTCGGATGGGTGCGCTAGACAGCCAGGTTCAGCGGCGGGATGGCGGACGGCCCGGTCGGCATAACGGGGTCTAGTCCAGGTACGTCCGCCATCGCGACCGCAAGCTCGGCCTCGGGCATCCCGGCGGCTAATTCGCCCACCGTGGAGCCGATGACGCCGACCGTGCGCAGCAGCTGATCGTCGGAGTCCGGGCCGGGCACGGCCTCGTCGGGCTTCTGCTTGAGAAAGCCGTCGATCGCGTCCTTCAAGTCAATGGCCTTGTCGGTTAGCGGGTCGCTGCCGCGCTCGTAGGCCCCGATCGCGATCAGGTCGCGCTTGTCGCGGTAGGCCGCCAGCAGCGAGCGTAGGCGCGTCGCGCCCTCCAGCACGTCGGGCGAGCCGATCTCGCGCTCCAGGCGCGACACCGACTGCAGGATGTCGATCGCCGGATAGTGGCCGGCATGCGCAAGCTCGCGCGTGAGGACGATGTGGCCGTCGAGGATCGAGCGCACCGAGTCGGCGACCGGCTCGTTCATGTCGTCGCCGTCGACCAAGACGGTGTACAACGCCGTGATCGACCCGTCCGGGCTGGTGCCCGACCGCTCCAGCAGCTTGGGCAGCAGGGCGAAGACCGACGGCGTGTAGCCGCGCGTCGCGGGCGGCTCGCCGATCGCCAACCCCACTTCCCGCTGGGCCATGGCAAAGCGCGTCACCGAGTCCATCATCAACATGACGTCGGCGCCCTGGTCGCGGAAGTGCTCGGCGATCGTCGTGGCCGCCAGCGCCGCCTTGATGCGCACGAGCGCCGGCTGATCGGAGGTCGCGACGACGACGACCGAGCGGCCGATCGCCGGTCCGAGATCGCGGTCGATGAACTCCTTGACCTCGCGACCACGCTCGCCGACCAGGCAGATGACGTTGATGTCGGCCGAGGTCGACCGGGCGATCATGCCCAACAACGATGACTTGCCGACGCCCGAGCCGGCGAAGATGCCCAGGCGCTGGCCGCGGCCGCAGGGCACGAGCGAGTCGAGCGCGCGCACGCCGAGCGTCACGCGGTCGGTGATCCGCGGGCGCTCCAGCGGCGAAGGGGGCGAGCCGACGATCGGCCGCTGCTCGAGCGCCTCGATCGACGGGCCACCGTCGATCGGGTTGCCGAGGCCGTCGAGCACGCGCCCGAGCAACTCGGAGCCGATCGCGACCGACACCTTGCGGCCGGTCGCGGTGACGATGTCGCCGGGCCCGATGCCCTGCATCTCGCCGAGCGGCATCAGCAGCGTGCGACCGGAGCGGAAGCCCACGACCTCGGCGCCAATCGTCGTCCAGCCGCCGGTGGCGGCGTCGCGGCCCGTGCGGACCTCGCAGACCTCGCCAACCTCCGCTTCCAGGCCGGTCGCCTCGACGATCAGCCCGATCAGGTCCATGACGCGGCCGTGGCGGCGATGCAGATCGGCACGCGAGACGGCGCGCCCGAGATCCGAGATCCGCTCGAGCACCGCCGCTTCCGGCGCGATGACCGCGCCGCCCTGCTCCAGGACGAGCTCAGGCATTGCGTAGCTCCTCCTCAAGGCTCTCGCGCGCACGCGCGAGCTTGGTCTGCAGCGTCGCGTCGACCTCGCCCTCGACCGTGCGGACGACCGCGCCACCGCGCGCCACCCGGCGCTCAGCCTGGACGTCGCAGTGCTCGATGCCACCAAGTTCGGCCATCAGCGCGTCCGACGCGCCACGGACAAGATCGAGATCCTCGGGGTTGACGAGGATCGTGACGCGGTCGCGCTCGACCAGCCGGCGCAGCGCGCCGCGGACGACGTCGACGACAGCCTCGGGCCGGACCTCGACGGCGGCAGCGAGCGCCTGCTCGGCGATCCGCAGCCCCAGCTCGACGGCGGCAGCCTCCACCGCATTTGCAACACGACCGCGCTCGGCGGCGACTTCTTCGACGGCGGCCTGCAGGGCGGCGACCCCTGCCGCCATCTGCTCCTGGGCCTCGGCCAAGCCGGCCTGAAAGCCCGCCTCGTGGCCGGCGTCGCGCGCCGCGCGCGCCTCGGCCTCCAGGTCGATCGCGGGCTCGGCCGAGACCGGCGCCGCGTAGGCGCGCAGGCCCGGCGGGGCCTTCAGGGTGGGAAGCTCGAAGGCCTCCATCAGATGATGTCGTCCTCGGAGTCTTCGCCGTCCTCGCCGCCACGACCGAGCGTGATGGCGCCGGCATCCTCGAGGCGGCGGATCGCGCCGACGATGCGGCTCTGGGCCTCCTCGACGACCGACCGGCGCTGCGGCTGGGCGGTGTCCAGGTCCTCCTGGAGCATCTCGGCGCCGCGCGTGGACATGTTGCGGAAGATGGTGTCCTTGACCTCTTCGGTGACGCCGCGCAGCGCCAGCCCGAGGTCCTTCTGATCGACCTCGCGCAGCAGCAGCTGGATGTCGCGGTCGGTGAGGACCACGATGTCGTCGAAGGTAAAGAGCTTTTGGCGGATCTCGTCGGCGAGCTCGCCGTCGGTCTCGGCGATCGCCTCCAGCACGGTGCGCTCGGTGGAGCGCCCCGCGCGGTTGAGCAGCTCGGCGAGCGAGTCGACGCCGCCGGCCTGGGAGAACTCCTGGGTCAGGACGTTGGAGAGCTTGAGCCGCAGCCCGCGCTCGACGTCCTCGACGACGCCCGGGTTGGTGTCCTCCATCGTCGCGATGCGCATCGCGACGTTGGCTTGGGTCTCGGGCGGTAGCGCGCCGAGCACGCTGGCCCCCAGCGTCGTGTGCAGCGAGGCGACGACCAAGGCGATGGTCTGCGGGGCCTCGTCGGCCAGGAAGGTCGCGATCTGCTCCGGCGGGGTGCGGCGCAGGAAGTCGAACGGGCGCAGCTCGGCCGTCGAGGTGATCTGGCCGAGGATCTCCTCGGCGCGCTGGGGGCCGAGCAGGTGCTCGAGGACCTCGCGCGCGAACTCGGGGCCGCCGAGCGCGAACTCGTTGGTGCCGTCAAAGCGCTCGGCGAGCTCCTGGACGACCGCGTCGGCCGTCTCGGCCTTGACGCGCCAGAGCGACGCCATCTCCGAGGACAGCGCCTCGATCTCACGCTCGCTGAGGAACTTCAGCACCTCGGCGGCGCGGGCGCTGCCGATCGTGATGAGAAAGACCGCGGCCTTCTGTCGGCCGGTCAGGCCCGCCGAGCCGGTGCGGGCGACCACGCTCACTTGCTGTCCTCGGTGATCCAGGAGCGCAGGTGCGCGGCGACGCGCTCGGGCTCACCCTGGATGATCGTGTCGAGCTGCTGGCGCCGCGGGTCGGCGTTGGCGATCGACACCTCGGCCGCGCTCGCTCCGTTGCCGGAGAGGTCGGGCATCGCCATGAGCTCCTTGGGCTGCGTGGCCTCGAGCGTACGCAGCCACGACGGCTCGTCGATCAGCTCGCCGCGCTCCCGCTTGCGCAGGTGGCGCGTGACGAAGAAGAGGAACAGCAGCGCGCCGAGGCCGATGCCGACGCCCTTGAGGATGCCGGCGAAGGCCGCCGGGATCGGACCCGCCTTGGCGGCCGTGGCCGGCACTTTGGCGAACGCGAGGCCGGTCGTGACGTTCAGCGTGTCCTTGCGCTGGGCGATCTGCAGGCCGGCGGCCGAGGCGAGGCTGGCCTTCAGCGCGGTCATCTGCGCGGCCGGCAGGGTGACCGACTTGTCCAACAAGACCGCGACGTCCATGCGGTTGATCCCGCCCGTCGCCTTCTGGGTCTTGGTGATGGTCTTGTCGGCGCCGTTGGTCTTGTCGGTCGTCGTGTTCTTGTAGTTGTTGGTGCCGCTGCCGCCCGTGGCGTTGGCCGCGTAGCTGGGCAGGTTGCTGGCCGTGCCGGAGGTGCCGCCCGACGTGCTGCCGGTGCCCTTCAGCGACTCGGTGGTCGACTTCTCGGCGAGCGGGACGACCTTGCCGGTGTAGGTCAGCGCCTGCTGATCGATCTTGTCGACGTTGAGGTCGGAGTGGACGACGACCTGCGCCTTGTCCTGGCCGAGCGTGCGGTCCAGCAGGGCCTGCAGGCTGGCTTCCGTGGAGGCGTTGTACTTGGCCTCGGCCGCGGTCTTGCTCGGCAGGCCGTCGGCGCCGCCGTCACCGCTCGCGCCGCCGCCCGAGGGCCACAGCATCGCGCCCGAGCCGTCGGTGATCGTCACCGAGCTGGCCTTGAGGTTGGGGACCGAGGCGGCCACGAGGTTGGCGATGCCCTTGACCGAGGCGGGGTCCATCCCGCTGGCGTCCTGGGGCAGCAGCACGGCCGCGGTCGCGGGCTGCGACTCGTCGGCAAAGAGGTTGTCCTGACCCAGCGTGAGGTGGACCTGCGCGCCGCCGGCGCCGTCGATCTGGCCGATCGTGTTGGCGATCGTGCCCTCGAGGCCGCGCTGGTAAGCGATCTGCTGCTGCTGGCTGGAGGCGCCCAGCTTCTGCTTGTCGAGGATCTCGAAGCCCGGCTGCGTGGTGCCCGAGTTCAGGCCCTTGGCGGCGAGCGCGACGTTGGCCGCGGTCTCCTTGCCCTTCTGCACGCCCACCGCCGTGCCGCCGTTCTGCAGCTCGAAGGGGACGCCCGCCGCGGTCAGCGCGGTGGTGATCTGCGCGGTCTTGGCGGGGTCGACGCCGGTCATCACCGTCGTGTAGGACGGCGCGCCGGCCATCTTGACGATGAAGAGCGCGGCGGCGAGGAAGCCGAGGGCGCAGGCGGCAAGCGTGATCTTGCCGCGCGTGGACATGGAGTTGAAGAGAGCCATTGGAGGGAGGGGCTCCGGGTCGGAGGGTGAGGCCTAAACCTGGGTGTGGAAGAGATCCTGGAGGGCTTCGACGCCCTTGGTGCGCAACTGCGATGCCAGTTGCATCGACAACTGCGCGCGCTCGACGGAGACGATCGCCTGGGTCGGGTCGGTCGCCGTGCCGTCGGCCAGCGACCGGGAGGCGTCGGCCGCGCTGTTCTGGGTCTTCTCCAGCGCGCTGAGCTGATCGCCCAGCGCGGAGGCGAAGCTCCCGCCGCCCGACGTTGCGCCCGTGGTCGGCGTGCCGTCCAGCGCGCCGATGCTCCAGTCGCCGCCGGGTTGGGTGGGTCCGATTCCGCCAACGCCTGAGATGCCGCCCATGGAGGGGATGGTCGGCATCAGCGCAAGAGGTCCAGCGTCTTGGAGAACATCTGCTTGGCCGTCTGCATCGCCGTGACGTTGGCCTCGTAGGCCCGCGACGAGGAGATCAGGTCGGTCATCTCGGTGACGGTGTTGACGTTGGGCATCGTCACGTAGCCGTCCTTGTCAGCGTCCGGGTGGCCGGGGTCATAGATGCGCTTGAGCGCCGAGGAGTCCTCGACGATCCCGGAGACCTTCACACCGTTGACGCTCTTGGCGCCGCCGGCGCCCTGCATCGAGGAGAGCATCGACGCGAACGACGTGGGTTGGTTGGAAGCCGTCTCCCCGGCCTGCTGGAGGACGACCTCCTTGCGGCGGTAAGGCTGCCCATCGGCGCCCTTGGTCGTCTCGGCGTTGGCGAGGTTCTCGGAGGTGACGTCCATCCGCAGACGCTCGGCCGAGAGGCCCGAGCCGGAGGCGTCGATGGCGTCAAAGAGACCCATCAGCCGACGCCGATCGCGGAGCGCAGGATGGCGACGCGGGTCTTCATGACCGTCGAGACGGCCTCGTACTGGAGGCCGTTCTTGGACTGGGCCGCGGCCTCGGTGTCGATGTCGACCGAGCTGCCGTCGGCGCGCATGACCGCGCTCTGATCGGTCTGGACGGTCGGGTCGACCGACTCCACCTTGCTCGTCCCCTGGTCCCATGCCGCGTGCAGGGCCGACGCGAAGTCGACGTCCTGGCGGCGGTAGCCGGGGGTGTTGACGTTCGCGAGGTTCTGCGCGATCGCCTGCTGGCGCAGCGAGGAGCCCGAGAGGGCGCGCTCGAGGCCGATTTGGGTGGTGTCGAAGAGATCCATGGGGACGTGCGGAAGTTCAACGCGCCCGTCCTTGGGCTCTGAGAAAGGTCGCCGGCCTTGGCCACCCACTCACGGTTTTCGGCCGAACCGACGGGCGCTTGAGGGCCTCGTCCAGAATGCGTCCAGGTCGGGACCTGGCCCACCCACCGGGCTCAGCCGACGTGGTCGTAGGCGCCGAGCGGCGCGAGCGCACCGGTGCCGGCGGCGTAGCCGGCGACGGCCGTGCGAGAGGTGCCCAGGCGGCGCAGCTCGGAGCCCGTCTCGGCGATGCCCTGGCGCAGGGCGGCGGCGCTGAGCGCCTGCAGTCGCGCGGCCTCGCGCAGGTCGTTCATCGCCTCGGCCGGCGCGCTGGCGGGCAGCGCGGCCAGCACGCGCTCACGGCGCGCGTTGAGGTCGGCCAAGTCCTCCCAGCGGCCATCGGTCACCAGGGCGTGCTCCTCGCGGCCCAGCGCGACGAGCGCGCTGAACAGCTGAGCGCTCATGCTGACGCGGGTGCGGTGGCAGAGGCCTGCTCGGCCAGCCGGGCCCACGCCTCGCGCAGGTTGACCAGCAGCGCGATGACCTGGCCGATCTTCTCGGCGTTGCGCTGCACGCGCGACTCGATGAGCGTCTTCTTGCAGAAGATGTAGATGGCCTGGAGGCGCTCGGCGATCTCGCCGGTGTCCATGTTCAACGTAGCCAGCAGCTCGTCGAGGATGGCCTCGCCGCGGCTGAGCTTCTCGAAGCTGTGCAGCCAGGCGCCCTCGCTCATGGCGACCTCGGCCTGGCGCAGAAAGCGCACGGCGCCGTCGTACAACATCACCACGAGCTGCTCTGGCGACGCGGTGAGCACCGCGGAGTCGCGGTAGGCCTGCGGGCTGGCGTAGGGGTTCATGCGATTCGCTTCCGAGGGAGGGGGGACATCTCAGTATTCGCTGTTTTCGTGCAGTACTTGAGGCTAGTTCGACGAATCCGACGAGATCAGGCCCGCGAGGCTGCTGCCAGCCGACTGGCTGGCGTTCAGCGCGGTCTCCATCGCCGTGAACTGCTTCTGCAGGAGATCCTGCTTGGCGTCCATCCGGGCGTCGAAGTTCGTGAGCTTGGTGGCCAGATCCGAGAGGTCGGAGGTCGCGGAGAGGATCCGCGACTGCACGAGACCAGCGCTGCCCTGGTAGTTGGACAACGCGCTGGCAAACGTCTGGCCGAAGCCCGTCGTGCCGCTCACGCCGCCGAGCAGCGCGCGGACCCCGTTGGGGTTGGTGTCCAGCGCTGTGCGCAGCTTGGTCTCGTCAACCGTCAGGAGACCGTCGATGGAGTCCTGGTTGATCGTCGAGCCGGTGTTCGCCGCGCCGGTCGAGACGCCGAGGTCGGCCATCGACGTCAGGCCCGTCAGCCCCGCGATCGGCGCCGACATCGTCGAGCGGAACTGCGACAGCATCATGTTGAGGCCGGAGTCGCCGAAGAGCGTGCCCGTCTGCACGTCGGCGGTCGTCGAGCCGTTGATGACCGGCTTCTCGGTGAGGTCGGCGCGCGCGGTCTTGACGACGTCGTTGTAGGCGGTGACAAACGCCTTGACCTTCGTGACGATCGCGTCCTTGTCGGGCCCGGGGCTCCCGACGGTGACGCCGACGGTCGAGCCGACCGCCGTCTTGCCCTTGAGCGTCAGCTGCAGCCCGGGGAGCGCGTCGGTGATCGTGTTGCTCTGGCGCTCGTAGGCGACGTCATTGATCGTGACCTTGGCGTTCTGGCCGGCGACGCGCTCGGTCTGGGTGCCGACGCCGGCACCGGTGATCGCAAAGCCGCTCGTGTCGCCCGTCGTCTTGGCGCTCAGCACCAAGCTGCCGTTGACGTTGACCGCGTAGAGCTGGGAGGTGGAGGAGCCGTTGATGGCCGACACCGCGTCGTCGACGGTCGCGCCGGCCTTCAGGGCGACCGACGTGCGGGCCGAGCCGTCGGCGTTGGCGATGTCGAGCGTGCCGTCGGCCGACGGGCTCACGAACGAGAACGTCTGGCGCTCGGCCGAGGCGAGCTGGTTGACCGCAACGTCATAGCCGCCGGGAGGCGCGCCGCCGGTCCGCGACACCGTGACCTTCGTCGCGTCGCCGGTCTCGACGGTCTGCGTGTCGAGCCAGCTGAGGACCGACTTGAGGTCGTCGTTGGCCGACTTCAGCGTGGTGACCTTGGTCGACAGGTCCTGCAGGAGGCTCTGGCGCTTGGTCGTCGCGTCCTGATCGAGCGTGATCTTGGTCCGCGGCGCCCGCTCGATCGTCATCAGCTGCGCGATGATCGACTGGGTGTCGATGCCGGAGACGAGACCGCTGAGCTGAATTCCTGCCATGGGAGTCCTAGGCCGCCTGATCCGGGTCGGAGTCGCCGCCGAAGATCTCGCCGAGGTCGACGGGGCGCAGCGTGCGTCCGTGGGTGTCGACCAGCGAGGCGACGACGCGGTTGGTCAGTCGGTGGGTGTCGAAGCGCACGCTCTGCCCGCGCGCGGAGAGGTCGTCGGCCAGCTGCCCGGCCCGGGTGATGTCATCCCAGACCTCGTCCGGGATGCGATCGGGGCCGGTCAGGCGCCGCCTGCGGGCCTCGGCGAGGTCGAACACCTTCGCGAACTCGCCGGTCGCCTGAGCCTTGTCGGCTCGGACCGGCTCCGGGTGGCTCCCGGCGGGCATGCTGATGCCCCTCGTCGCGTCGATGTCCATCCCGATCCTT
>NZ_DASYJG010000067.1:0-28913 GCF_035996765.1 Baekduia sp. | reverse complement strand
TCGCCCATGCCGTGGAACAGCTCGGCGTCGCGGATGTCGTGGCAGTACACGAACTCCTCGTGCGCGAGCACGTAGCGGTGGGCGTGCAGGATGCCCTTGGCCAGCCCGGTCGTGCCGGAGGAGTAGTACAGCTGCGCCGGGTCGTCCGCGGCGGTGTCGAGCGTTTCGAAGTGGTCGTCCGCGCCGGCCAGCAGCTCGGGCGAGAGGATCAGGACGTCGTCGACCAGGTCCCCGGGCATCCGGTCCGCGTTGGCCGCGTCGGTGACCAGCACGCGCGGCTGCGAGTCACGGACCCGGTGCTGGATGCCCTCGTCGCCGTAGAGCACGGACATCGAGAGCAGGATCGCCCCGAGCTTCCAAGCGCCGAGGAACACCGCGGCGGTCTCGGCCGTCGCCGGGGCGACCACCGCGACCCGATCGCCGCGCTGGACGCCGTGGGCCGCCAACACGTTCGCCGCTCGGTTCGCGAGCGACTGCATCTCCCCCCAGGTGACGCGGCGCTCGTTGCCCTGCCAGTCCTCCCACACCATCGCGAGCTTGTCGCGGGGGTGCTTGTCGCACACGTCGCGCGCGATGTTGTAGCGGTCGGGGACGTCCCAGCGATGCTGCGATCGCGCCTCCTCGTAGGAGGCGACCCCCGTCCCGATCGTCGCCACGTCAGTCCTCCTCGCTACCGAACTGGGTCTCGAGGTCCTTCACGACCCCGGGATCGCGCAGTGTGGTCACGTCGCCCAGCTCACGGCCCTCGCCGATGTCGCGCAGCAGGCGGCGCATGATCTTTCCGGAGCGGGTCTTGGGAAGGTCGGCGGCCCAGATGATGCGCTTGGGCCGGGCGAGCTTGCCGATGCGCACCGCGACGTGCTCGCGGATCTCGGTGACCAGCTCGTCGGTGCCCTCGAGGTCGCCCTCCAGCGTGACGAAGGCGGCGACCGACTGGCCGGTGTCCTCGTCGGTGGCGCCGATCACGGCGGCCTCGGCGACCTTGCCGTGCGAGACGATCGCGCTCTCGATCTCCGCCGTCGACATCCGGTGCCCGCTCACGTTGAGCACGTCGTCGACGCGGCCGATGACCGAGATGTAGCCCTCGTCGTCTTGCTTGGATGCGTCGCCGACCAGATATTGCTCGGGACCCCACTTTTCCCAGTAGGTCGAGATGTAGCGGTCGTCATCGCCATACAAGGTGCGCAGCATGCCCGGCCACGGCTGCGACAACGACAACAAGCCTTGCGTGCCGCGCGAGACCTCCTCGCCCTCCTCGTCGACCACCGCTGCCGCGACGCCCGGCAGCGGCGTCCCCGCGATCCCCGGCTTCATCGCCTGGGCACCGGGCAAGGTGGTGATCATGATGCCGCCGGTCTCGGTCTGCCACCACGTGTCGACGACCGGGCAGTTGCCGCCGCCGACGATCTTCCAGTACCAGAGCCAGGCCTTGGGATTGATCGGCTCACCGACCGACCCCAACAGCCGCAGCTTGCTCAGGTCAGCCTTCTCGACGTGCTCGACGCCCCACTTGATGCAGGCCCGGATCGCCGTCGGCGCCGTGTAGAAGATGGTGGCGTCGGTCTTCTCACAAAGCTCCCACCAGATGCCCTTGTGCGGGTAGTCGGGCGCGCCCTCGTACATCACCGACGTCGCCGCGTTGAGCAGCGGCCCGTAGACGATGTAGGAGTGGCCGGTGATCCAGCCGACGTCGGCGCTGCACCAGTACACGTCGGACTCCGGCTTGAGGTCGAAGACGTGCTTGTGCGTCCACGCCACGTGCGTGAGGTAGCCGCCCGTGGAGTGCAGGATGCCCTTCGGCTTGGCGGTGGAGCCCGACGAGTACAAGATGAACAACGGATGCTCGGCGTCGAGCTCGGCGGGCGGACACGACGCGTCGGCCGCCGCCAGCGCCTCGTCCCAGAACACGTCGCCGTCACCCATCGGGCAGTCGATGCCGGTGTGGCGCACGACGAACGTCGTCGCCACCGGCATGCCGACGTCGTCGACGGTCTGCTTGACCGGCGCCGTCTTGCCCTTGCGGCGCGCGCCGTCGACCGTGATCAGCGCTTTGGCCTCAGAGAACTCCATGCGCTCCTTGACGCTTTCGGCCGAGAACCCGCCGAAGACGACGTTGTGCGGCGCGCCGATGCGCGAGCAGGCGAGCATCGCCACGACGACCTCGGGGATCATCGGCAGGAAGATCCCGACCACATCGCCCGCGCCGACGCCGTGGTCCTTCAACGCGTTGGCCGCACGCTGCGTCTGCTCCAGGAGCCAGGCGTAGGTGATGTCCCGCGTCTCGCCCTCCTCGCCGCGCCACTTGAACGCAACGCGGTCACCGAGGCCCGCCTCGACGTGACGGTCCAGGCAGTTGTAGGAGGCGTTGGTCGTGCCGCCCTCAAACCATTTGTAGAACGGCGGGTTCTCGTCGTTGAGCGCGCGCTGCGGCTCAGAGAACCAGTGCAGCGCGCGCGCCTGTTCGTTCCACCAGCCGACGGGATCCTTGGCCGCCGCCTCGTGTACCGAGAGGTCCGTGATCAACGCATTGGCCTTGAACGTCTCCGGCGGCTCGAACCGCTCCTGCTCCAGCAGCTCGGCCAGTTGGCGTTCCAGATCGGTCGTCGTGCCCGCCATGATCGCGGTCCCCTCGGTCGGTTTGTGGTCTTGAGCTTCAGGCGCCCGTCAGTGCAGATGCTTGACGGGCAGGACAGCGCGCCCGAACGTCGAGTTCGTCACCGCCGCGAAAGAGGCATACCACGCGGCTGCCGCCGTCGCCAAGCCGAGCCACCCACCCAGGTGCACGATGTTCGTGTGCCCGCCGGCATTCCCGATTCCGAGCGCGAAGAACGTCAGGGTCAGCAGCGCGAAGACCGCGGCGATCGCCGCCGTCGTGCGCAGCGAGGCCACGAACATATAGAGCGTGAAGATGCCCCACGCGATCAGGTAGAGACCGATCGCGTGGCCGGCGTCGGCCTTCGGAACGCTCTTCTCGAAGAACTCCACGAACGCCCAGAACGACAGCCAGAAGGCGCCGTAGGACGTGAAGGCCACCGCGCCAAACGTGTTGCCGGTGCGGAACTCCCACATGCCGGCCGCGAACTGCGCGATGCCGCCGTAGGCGAAGGCCAGCCCGAAGACGACGGGCTCGCCGCCCACGCCTACGAGATTGGCATTGAACATGCTCAACACGAAGGTCGTCAGCGCGAACGCCGCGAGGCCCAAGGGCCCCGGGTCGGCGATCGGCGACGGCACGAACGTGAGGTCCTGTGACGCGACGGGCGTCCGCCCGTCCGCTCGCTCCTCGCGCGTAAAGCGCGGTGCGTTGGTCGTCGAGGCTTCCATCAGACACGCTCCTCTTCCTGGCAGAGCTCGCCTCACACGTGGAGCCGCGCTCCGCAACCCAAGTCGTTGTCCTACAGCGTTCCCGGCGAGCAGGAAGACGAAGCCTGGGCGCTGTCAGCGCTATGACGGCGTGTGCGGTTAACGCCGCTTGCGCTTCTTGCGCGCCGACGACGCCGCGACGACGTCAACCCGGTTAGCGACGCTTGCGCTTCTTGCGCGCCGACGTCGCCGGGCTCGCATCGCCGTTGGACGACGGTGCGCTCGACGCCCCAGCCGGCTCCGGCGCCTTGGCGTAGCCGCCACCGCCGCGGGCGCGGCCCTTCGCCTCACGGATCTCCTGCTGGGTCGGCCACGGGCGCGCCTCGCCGTCGGTCCACGCTGCCGGAACACCGGCACCCGGCCAGCGGCCGAACAGCAGCACGCCGACCATCGCCAGCCAGAACGCCTGGACGATGAAGGTCGGCGAGCCCGAGAGCGGACCGAGCAGAATCAGCGCGCCGACGATCGCGCCGAGGACGCCAAGGAAGCGCGTGAGCAGCCCGACGCGCATGCCGCCGAGCGCGATCAGGACAAACGAGGCAGCCAGCGCGAGCGAGCCGACGAAGCCCACGCCGCTGGCCGCGACGACCACCCCGCCACGCAGCGCGTCGTGGGCTGCCTTGGTGCCGTGATCGGAGGAGGAGGCGAAGTCGCTCGCGCCGATCATCACGCCGATCTGCAACACGATCGCCGCAAGCGCGCCGGCGCCGGCGCCGGCCATCGCCAGGATCCGAGCCATCCGCGGTGTGGTGGCACCGCGCACGACCGAGGCGTCGAAAAGGAAGACGAGCAGCACGCCGATCAGCGCCAGCGAGAGGCCCTGGCAGATCGCGACGACCAGCAGCGAGAACGCGTGGTCGTCGATGAAGAGGATCTGCTCGGTGCGCAGCCCGGCGCGCCCGAACGACTGGCCGGCCGCGTCGCGCAGCGAATCGAGCGCGTAGACCCGCGGGAAGTCGGTGTAGATCGACTGCGGCAGCACGCCGGCGATGACCGCCAGGACGGCAGCGGCCAGCGCGGCGAAGCCGACACGCGGCTTCTGCACAGCCTCACGGGCCAGGATCTGCTCCGGCGTCACCACCGGGACGGACTCAGCTGCGGCCATCGGTCAGCGAGCGCTGGTCGTCGTGGCCGAGGCGGCTGGGCATGATCAGCTCAGGCTCCTCGCGGTCGACGGTGCGCGACAGGCGATCGCCTGCGGCAAGCACGAGGTCGAGCACCGGGGCGGCGACCCGCAGGCCTGCCTCGATGCGGCCGCGCCAGAGCAACTGGGAAGACGAAAGCTGCGCCACGAGCCCTGATCCTACGGGCATGCGGCGAGTTCCGCCCCCTGGGCGAACACTCGCGACCGAACCTCGCCCTCTGGGCGAGCGTTCGGCCTACTGCAGCCCCGCGCGCGCCTCGCGCACGAGGGTGACCGCTTCGGGGAAGACGGTCGCCATCACGGCGCGAATCTGCTCGGCCTGCTCGACCGTCGTGCCCTGGATGTTGACGCGGTTGACCGCCGCCACCGTCATCTGCACGGCGAGGCCGATCGCGTTGTCGGCCCATGCCAGGCGCTGCTGACCCTGCATCTGATCTGCGAACTCCGCCATGCGGCGCTGCAGCTCGTCCGGGTCGCCGAAGAGTCCTCCGAAGCCTTCCATGAACCTCAGGGTACCGGCTGTCCAGCCGCGGCCCGCTCGGCCTCGCGATGCTCGCGCCCGGCCGCGATGACCTCTTTGAAGGACCGGAATTTGAACACCGTCACCAGCGCGAAGAAGCCGACCGCGAGGCTGAACGCGGCGATCGCGATCTGCTGGCCGACCGAGTACGCCGCGACCGTCGCGCCCGCCGCCGTCCCAGCGAACACCTTCACCAGGAACGCCTGCTGGACGCCGGCGCCGCCGGGCGTGAACGGCACGCACGCCGCAACCGCGTTGACGCCAAGGACCAAGAGCACGTTCTTGATCGAGCCGCCGATGTGAAACGCGTCGAGCAGGAACCAGAAGGCGGCGAAGCGAAAGCACCAGCCGCCGAACTGGACCAGCCAGACCTCGCGGAAGTAGCGCTTGCGATCGAAGATGATGGTCAACCCTTGCCGCACGCGCGCCCAGAAGGCCTTCACCTTGGTGCTCAGCAGCGCGAAGCCGACGAGGCCGGCGACGGCTAGGGCGGTGAGCACGAACAGCAGGAAGCGCGGGTGCGAGGCGAAGAAGCTGAGGTCGAAGGCGCCGAGCTTGGAGAAGTCCGGCGGCTTGGGGAAGACGCCCTGGGTGAAGGCGAAGATCAGGATGAAGACGCCCATCGAAGCGTCAAAGCCGAACTCCACGAAGAACGCGGCGGCGATCGCCGAGTAGGTCGAGTTGGCGATCGACGTCTTGACCAGGAAGATCTTGATGACGTCGCCGCCGCGGGCCGGCACGACGTTGTTGAAGCCGTAGGCCGCGATGTAGGCGCCCCAGATGCGCTTGAACTCGATCTTCTCGGTCGGGTAGGCGGCGCGCAGCACGTTGTAGAAGGCGCGCGAGCGGATCGTGAGGTAGGTGCCGAAGCAGAGCAGCCCGAGCAGGAGCGCGCCCCAGCGGATGTCGGCGAGGTTGCCGAAGAACTGCCCGACCGCATCGAAGAAGTCGCCCAACCCGGCGAGAATCACAGCGGCGCTCACCCCCGGGAGGGTACGAGCCCGACCGCCGCCAGGACGGCGTCATCGGCCAGCGAGGCCGCGATGAGGTCGGCCGGCGGGATCTCCATGTCGGGCAGATAGGGCACGCCGATGACGGTCAGGCCCGCCGCTTTGGCCGCCTGGGCACCCGTAGGCGAGTCCTCCAGACCGACCGACGCCGTCGGGTCGGCACCCAGCAGGCGGCACGCCTCGAGGTAGATGTCGGGCGCGGGCTTGGGGTGGGCGACTTCGTCGCCGGCGACCGTGACCGCGAAGCGCGCGGCCACGCCGGCGGTCTGCAGGACGAGGTCCAGAAAGGCGCGTGGCGAGTTGGAGGCGACCGCGACCGGAATGCCGGCGTCCAGCAGCGCGTCGACGAGCGCGACGGCACCGGGGCGCGGCGCCACGTCGTGGGTCGCCTCGGCCATCACCCGCTCATGGAGCTCGGCCATCAGCGCGAGACCCTCTCCGGGGCGGTCGAGCATGACCTCCAACTTGCCCGCCGCGACCGTGTGCGAGGAGCCGATCAGATCGCGCTTGTGCTCCATGGTGAACGTGCCGCCATGAGTGGCGAACAGCGCCTCCTCGGCACGCGTCCAGGCCGTCTCGGTGTCGAGCAGGAGGCCGTCGTTGTCGAAGACGACGGCCTGAGGCGGCGAAGCGAGGGTCACGCCCCGCACCCTACGAGACCGCTCAGCGCGGCTCGCGCCACAGAAACCAGACCGGCGGACCCTTGGGCAGTTGGATCTTGTCGACCACCCCGAAGCCGTGGCGGCCATAGAAGGCGAGGTTGGCCTCCTTGCCGGTCTCCAGGTAGGCGGGCAGGTGCTCGCGATCGCAGAGGTCGAGCCCGGGCTGGATCAGCTGCGAGCCGATGCCCTCGCCCTGGCGCGCCGGGTCGACGCCGAGGACGGCGAGGTAGAGATGGCGCTCGGCGGGATGGCGCGCCTCGACCTGTCCGAGACCGCGCAGGATCCGCGGCAGCCGCGGCAGCACGCCGGGCAGCGTCATCGCCAGCAGGCTCAGCGTCTCGCGCACATCCTCGCGCCAGCGCCCGGGCAGCGCCCACAGCGCCGCGCCACCACGCCCGTCCTCTGTCGTCCAGCTCACCTCCTGGCGTGGCAACCGCAGCAGCTGCCAGCGAAAGAAGCGCTCTGACCACAACGGCCGCCGCGCATCACGCGCATACACCCAGCGCGTCACCGGATCGTCCTCGAAGGCCCGCGTCAGCGTGCCCGCCAGCGCGTCGATGTCTTCGTCTTTCACCAGCCGGACGGCCATGCCGCCCGGACTGTAGTGCGCGACGCCTACCCGTCCGCGTTGATCTTGCGGATCAGCTCGCCGAGGACGCGCTCGGCATCCTCGTTGGCGACCTGGCAGGTGCCGGCCGCGCTGTGGCCACCGCCGCCATAGGAGAGCATGAGCTCGCCGACGTCGGTGCGGCTAGAGCGGTCCAGGATCGACTTGCCGGTGGCGAAGACGGTGTTCTGGCGCTGCAGACCCCAAAGGATGTGGATCGAGATGTTGCAGTCGGGGAACAGCGCGTAGACCGTGAAGCGGTTGGTCGCGAAGATCTTCTCTTCCTTGCGGAAGTCGAGCACGACGAGGTTGCCGTGCTGGGTGCCGCAGCGGGCGACCTGGTCGATCGCCTGATCGGCGTGCTCGCGGTAGAGCTCGACGCGCTCGGCGACATCGGGCGTCTCGAGGATCTCCTCGATCGACTTGGTCGTGATGTCGTCGATCAACTGCATCATCAACTGGTAGTTGGAGATGCGGAACTCGCGGAAGCGGCCGAGGCCGGTGCGGGGGTCCATCAGGAAGCTGATGTAGTCCCAGCCCTGGGGCGAGAGGATCTCGTCGCGGGTGAAGTCTGCGGCGTCGGCCTTGTCGACGGCGGTCATGATGTCCTCGCCGACGAGGGTGAAGACGTCGGCACCCCCGAAGTGGTCGTAGACCACGCGCGCGGCGGACTTGGCGCCGGGAACGATGATGTGGTTCTCGGGTGCGTCGGTGACGCGGATCGTCTCACTGTCGTGGTGGTCGAACGACAGGTGCACGCCCGCGACGTAGGGCAGGTTGGTGGTGATGTCGCGGTCGGTCAGCTCGACTTTGCCGTCCTGCATGTCCTTGGGGTGGACGAAGAGGATGTCGTCGAGAATCCCCAGCTCCTTGAGCAGCGCAGCACACACCAGCCCGTCGAAGTCGGAGCGGGTCACCAATCGGTATCGCTCGGCCACCTGCGTCGTCATGCGGAGAGTCCCTGTCCCTTTGCCAAAGTCGTCACGGTCGTTCTTCAGGGTCGTCGGCAGAGGTGCCGGATTCCTGAGCGCCGACCGTCGGCGAAGAGACCGTGGGACTACGCGTCGGGGTGCTGCTCGAGGTAGTCGAGGTAGACGGGCCGCAGCGCGTCAGACAGCTTGCCGTCGTCGTCGCGGAACGTGTCGGCCACCTGGCCGGACCAGTGGAGGACGTCGTAGTCGGCCTCGTCCTCCTGGCCGGCGCCGGCCTCGGCGGCCGGCACGAGCTTCATAAGGTTCCACAGGAACTTGATGTCGAGGTGCCTCTCGGCGCGCTTGACGGCGCGGTCGTGGAGCTCCTTGGAGGAGAGCTGTTCAAGGTCTTCGCGACGCGTC
Organism: Baekduia sp.; assembly: GCF_035996765.1. Classification (NCBI taxonomy): domain Bacteria; kingdom Bacillati; phylum Actinomycetota; class Thermoleophilia; order Solirubrobacterales; family Baekduiaceae; genus Baekduia; species Baekduia sp. Next base: position 20,273 of record NZ_DASYJG010000067.1, on the reverse strand, counting down.
ATGGGCTCCGACTCTAGTGCGATCGAGCACTTGGCTGGCAGGATGCCGACATGGCCGACGCCAGGAACCAGTGCGCCACCTCCTTCGGCGGGTTGTACGACTTCTACATCGAACGGCCGTGGCTGACACGGGTGATCAGCCGCTGCGTCTGGGGCATCGAGGTCGCCGACATGTACGCGAGCATGGAGGTCATCGGCCGCCAGGCCGATGGCTCGACCGTCGTCGACGTCCCGTGCGGCGGCGGGCTGGCGCTGCGGGCCCTGCGTCCGGCACAGGAGGTCCGCTACGTCGCGATCGACATCGCGCCCGACATGCTGGCGCGGACGCGAGCCAAGGCCGCCGCGCGCGACCTGCGCTCGGTCGAGACGGTCGAGGCCGACATGCGCCACCTGCCGCTGCCCGAAGCGAGCGCCGACCTGCTCGTCACCTACAGCGGGCTGCACATGATCAACGATCCGGAGAACGCGATCTCCGAGTTCGCTCGCGTACTCAGGCCGAACGGCCGGCTCGTCGGCAGCAGCTTCGTCGCCGACGGGAGCCGCCGCACGCGGCTCCTGTTCGCCGCCGGAGCGCGCCGCGGGCTGGCGGTCCCACCTGCCGACAGCGCGACGATCGTGCGCTGGCTGGAGGCGGCCGGTCTGACCGACATCGAGATCGGCGGACGCGGGTTCGTCGTGTTTCGCGCACGACGCGCCTGAGCGCCTAGGCCGGGGCGTTGAGCTCGCCGAGGATCGTGAGGACGTCCTCGTCGTGGGTCTCGGGGTGCGCCTTGAAGGCGCGGCGGACGATGCCCTCTTCGTCGATGACGAACGTGGCGCGCTTGGCGCCCCAGAAGGTCTTGCCGTACATGGACTTCTCGACCCAGACGCCGTAGGCCTCGCAGACCTCGTGGTGCTCGTCGGCGAGCAGCTCGAAGTTGAGGTCCTGCTTTTCGGCGAACTTCTTGACCGCCCTGACCGGATCCGGAGAGACGCCAAGCACGACGGCGCCGGCGCGCTCGTAGTCGATCTCGTGGTCGCGCACCCCGCAGGCCTGGGTGGTACATCCCGGCGTGTTGGCCTTCGGGTAGAAGTACAACACGACCTTGCGCCCGTGGAAGCTGGAGAGGCGGACGGGGTTGCCCGACTGGTCGGGAAGCTCGAAGTCCGGGGCCGGCTGGCCCTCCTTGATCTTGCCCATGCCTTAGATGATAGGCCCGGTCATTTCAACAACCGCGACAGCCGGCGATCCTTCAAGACGCGGTCGCCGGTCTGGTCGTGCGGGCAGTAGCAGAGGACGTAAGACTCGTAGTGCACCGCCTCGATCGTCGTGCCACAGCGCGGGCACGGCTCACCCTCGTGGCGATGGACCTCCAGCGGCAGCGGCAGCTTGTCGGGGATCGGCAGCGTGACGACCTCCTCATAGTGCTCGATCGCCCCGCCGAGCCGTTCGAGGATCGCCGCCCGCAACGCACCAGCCTCGTCGGCGTCGAGCTCGTTGGCACGCTTGAACGGCGACAGCTTGGCCGTCCACAGGATCTCGTCGACCCACGAGCGCCCGATGCCGGTGATCACGCGCTGGTCGCGCAGCGCGGCCTGCAGCGGGCGGGCGCCGACCGGCTTGAGCAGCTCCGCAAGATCCTGCGGCGGATCCGGCCACGCCTCAGGCCCGAGCTTGGCGACTGCCTCATCGGCGGCCAGCCCCTCCGGCGTCAGCACCTTCACCCATGCCGCCTGCTTGGTGCCGAACTCGCGTAGGCGCAGCTCGCGCTCGCCGCTGCCGCCGTCGACCCGCAGCAGCAGCCGCGAGGTGCGATCGCGCAGCGAGGCACGCTTGTCATACAACTGCAGCCGCCCGGCGCTCATCAGATGGATGAGGACATGAAGATCACCGGAGACGTCGATGACGGCGTGCTTGCCGATGCGCCGCACGCCCTCGATCTGGCGCCCGTCAAGCGCGTGCAGCGGCGGGTCGAAGGTCTTGAGCGCGTTGATGCCCGGCGCGAGCGTCGACTCGATCGTCGCGCCGGCCAGCGCCTCGCTCAGACGGCGGGCGGTGATCTCGACCTCGGGCAGCTCGGGCATGGGCGGCCTTAGGTTAGAAGGACGTCGTAGGCGCGCTGCGTGCGCCGCAGGCGGCACGCGTCCGTCCCGCAGGTCGCGGCCAGCAGCTCGACCGTCACGCGCCCCGAGCCCTCGCCGAGCGCGAGGTCGATCGAGACCGGCAGCGCGCTCGCCGTCCAGGACGTCGGCTCGCGCAGCAGCCCGGGCACGTCGGCCACGGCCCGCACGCGGATCGGCGGCCCACTCGCGGGGTCGAGGTCATCCTCGCCGGGATCGAGATCGAGCGAGACCGGCAGCGTGGAGCCCGCCGGCTGCACGATCGTTCCCGCCACCGAGGCCGGCTGACCGGCGGGGGTGTCGACCGAGGACGGGCGGCCGACGTCGAGCGCGACGGCCCGCGCGCGCAGCGGGTCGACGCGGACGATCCGGTGGTTGCCGGTGTCGGCGACGAGCAGGCGACCGTCGGGCAGGACCGCGATCCCGCCCGGCTCGACGAAGCCCTGGACCGGGACCGTCCACAGATGCGACCCGCGCCAGACGCGAATCACGTTGTTGAAGGTGTCGGCGATGTAGAGCTCACCACCGGGGCCGAGCGCAAGGCCGAGCGGATGCTGCAGCCGCGCGCGCTCGCCGTCACCATCGTCATCGCCCCACGCGAACAGCCCGGCGCCCGCGAGCGTCTCGACCGCGAACGTGCCGGCGCGCACGACCCGCAGCGCGCTGGCCTCGGCGTCGAGGAACGCGAGGTCGCCGTCGGCGGTCAGCGCCAGCCCGGACGGCTGCGCCAGGACCGCCTCCAGGCCGGGCCCGTCGACCAGCGCCTCGGCGCCGGTGCCCGCCAGCAGCTGCAGCTCGCCGGCGCGGTCGACGGCCCAGAGGCGATGGCGGCCGGCCTCGGCGATCACCGCGTGGCCGTGCCAGACGATCACATCCCACGGCGAGCGCAGCTGATCGGTCAGCAACTCCCGGCGCCCGCGGCCGTCGAGCGGGATCCGCCAGACCCGGTCGGCGCCGGTCTCACAAACCAGCAGCGCGGCTGTCTCACCGACGCCGTCGAAGCACACGCCCTGGGGTTGGTAGAGCCCGTCGAGCTCGATCTCCACCTCGCCGCCCAGCGAGCAGATCAGCACGCGGTCGTGGCCGGTGTCGGCGATCGCGACGCGTGGCGCCCGCGTCGCACCGTCCTCGATCGCGACCTTGCCCGGGAACGCCAGCTCACCGGTGCCTTGGGCGGCATCGGCTGCGTCGAGCTCCAGCGGCCCGCGGCGCAGCGTGCCCGCCGCCTCGGCCTCGGCCACCAGCGCCTCGATCGCCCCCGCCAGCTGGACGGCCTTGCCCTCGCCGGAGACCGTCAGCGCGACGCGGCCGTCGACGTCGATCAGCACGAGCGTCGGCCACGCCCGGATCGCGTAGGCGTCCCAGGTGATCATCGCCGGGTCATCGAGCACGGGATGCTCGATGCGGTGGCGGGCGACGGCCGCGCGCACCGCGCCGTGGTCGTGCTCGTGGGGGAACTTCGGCGAGTGCACGCCGACGGTCACCAGGACGTCGGCGAAGCGACGCTCCAGACCACGCAGCTCCTCGATCACCCGCTGGCAGTTCACACAGGCCAGCGTCCAGAAGTCGAGCAGGACGACCTTGCCGCGCAGCTGCGCCAGCGAGAGGTCGTCGACCCCGATCCACCCACCTTCGCCGTCGAGCTCGGGGGCACGCACGCGGACGGAGCTCATCCGACGCGTGTCCCTCGTCCGACGAAGCGCGCGGCTAGGTGGCGGACGCGTTCCATGCCCTCCAGTGTGCCGCGTCGCGATCAGCGACCGTCGAGCAGCGACCGCAGCGTCAGCGCTAGCGCCGCGCAGGCAGCCTCGACGTCAAGGCCCTGCTGCACGCGCAGCGCGTCCCACATCGACCACGAGCCCGCGACCCCGAGCGCGGCGACCAAGGTGGCGCGCTCGCGCTCACCACGTGCGGCGATCTCGGCCGCGAAGACCCGTTCGAGCTCCAGGCGCTTGGCCGTGCGGAAGCCGTCGAGCGCGCCGTGCACGCTCTCAGAGAACGGCTCCATCAGCAGCGCGCCGCGGCGCACGGCGGCGATCCACTCGAAGATGCGGCGGCGCTGGGCGACGACCGCGTCGATGCGCTCGAGCAACGGTGCGCCTGGGTCGATCCTGCCCATGAGGCGCTGCAGATGCGCCTCCCGATGCTCCGAAACCGCGGCGAACAGCGCCTCACGGTCGGCGTAGTGCTGAAAGACGGTCCGCGGGGCGACCGACGCCTGGGCGGCGATCTCCTCGACCGTCGGCTGCGGATTGCCCGCTTCGAGCAGGGTGACGAGCGCCTCGACGATCGCCGCGCGCGTGCGGTGCGATCGGGCGACGCGTCCGTCTCGTGGGGTGACGTCCGCGGAGTCGAGCATGGGACCGATGAAGAGGAACATAAGGGCGCGAGCGGTCCCGCTTCAACGCCCGGATGAGGTAATTCGCCGTTCGGCTAAGCCGCGGGCGAGGGATCCGATTGGACCCCGATCTGCTCGAGCTCGCGCGGGCGCAGCAGCGCGATCAACTCGCCGCGGGTGCCGTCCAGCCGGACGCCGGCCACCGCGCCCTTCTTGAAGTCCACGCGGCCGCCGGTCAGGTCGAAGACCACCTGAGCAAAGTCCGGGTTGTGGCCGACCACGAGGATGCGCCCGTCGGGCTCGACGCCCAGCAGCAGGTCGCGCGCGTCGGCGACGCTGAAGTCCTCCGCCAGAACCGGCGTGACGATCGGCTCGTCGCCGAGCGTCTCGGCCGCCAACAGCGCAGTGTCACGCGCACGCACCTTTGGGCTGGTGTAGATCGCCTGGAAGGTGAGCTCGAGCGCGGCGAGCGCCCGGCCTGCGGCCCGCGACTGCTCTTCGCCACGCGGCGTGAGCCGGCGCTCGGCGTCGGGCCGTGTGCCATGCGGCTCGGCCTCGCCGTGCCGCAGCAGCCAAAGCTGGTTCGCCATAAGCGGACCCTAGCGACGACGGCTCAGCCGAGCGCGCGCGTCGCCGGGCCGGTCCACTGCTTGCCCTGGGGGTCGGTCCATTCCACGCGCCACGCGCGCTTGGCGCCGCCGAGGCTCGCGGTCGAGGTCCAGTAGCCGTGGCTGTCGGTGCTCACCGTCTTGATGGTCTTCCACGAGGCGCTGCCGTCGCGCTGCTGGACGGTGACCTTGGTGGCGCCCTTGGCCGGTCGTGCGAGGCCCCAGAGCGACACCTTGGTCGAGCCCTTGCTCTTCTTGGCGACCAGCGGAAGGCGGAAGCCGTCGAGCGCCGGCTTGGCCTTGCCGTCTGTTGTGCGCAAGCCAGACTCGAAGCCGCTGTACTTCTGCGACGCGGGTCCGTCCAGGTGCGGCAGGTCGTCGGTCAGCAGGTACTGCGAGAACGCCGCGACGCGCGAGTTGTAATAGGCGATGCGCTCGGAGTAGGAGCGGTACTCGGCCTGGCGCTGCAGGCTGACGCCAAAGGAGGGGTCCGGCACCGACTGGATGCCGAACTCGGTGAGGTAGATCGGCAGCTTCTTGTTGACGGCGCCCGCCGCGGCGGCCTTGTCGAGCGCGGTGACCAGGCGCCCCAGCACGCCGATCATCACGTCGTTGGGATGCGTCGTCTTGAAGAGCGGGCCGGAGCGGTTGGTGTAGGCGTGGTGCGCGTAGCCGTCGACGCGCAGCTTGGCGCAAGAGCCGACCTTCTTGTAGTTGTCGTTGAGGCAGAGCGCGCCGCGCAGGAACGTCAGCGGCGCGACGTCCTTGGTGGTGCCGGTCGGCGCCGTCTCGCCCATCAGCACGGGCTTGGTGTCGCCGGCGTCGGCGAGGCCGCGCAGCGCGGCGGCGTAGAGCCCGCGGTAGATCTGGGGCGATGCAGGCTTGTGCTTGGAGTCGTACTGCGGATCGAGGAACTGCGGGTGGTTGGGCTCGTTCCAAATCGACCAGCGCGTGACCTCGTCACCGAAGTGCTTGGACAACGCGGTCATGAACATGCGGAACTCGTTGGGGCTCGGGCGCGTGGTGTTGTCGCGCGCGCCGTTGGTCGCCCACCGCGGCACCGGGCCCGATGCCGTGACCTGCACGGTCCAGCCGCGCGCCTTGGCCTCGTCGAGCACCGGCTGGTACTTGGACCAGTCGTAGCTGGCGGGGTCGGTCATGTCGAGCTTGGGCTTGACGCGCGACGCGGCGTCGGGCGCGACGTCCTGCCAGTAGAGGACGATGCGCAGCGCGTGGGCGCCGAGGCTGTCGATCTCCGAGAACGCCGCCTCGCGCTGCGCCGGATCGAAGAGGTCGCGCGGCGCCTCGAAGGTCACTTCCTCGCCTTTGCTCGCGTGTGCCGGCGCGGCCGAAATGGCGGCAAACGCGAGGGCGGCGAGGAGGGTCGCCATCACGGCGAGGAGCTGGGGGCGTGCAGATGCGGGCATCACGAAGTGGGACACGCTAGCGACGAGCGAAGTTGCGCGAACGTTCCGTGAGGGCTCGATCTCTCATACTTCGGGTGTGATCGACTTCACCGTGCCGGACGAGCTGCAGTCCCTGCTGGAGCGCATCAAGGACTACATCTCGCAAGACGTCCTGCCGGCGGAGGCGGAGATCACCGACCCCGAAGACGTCTTGGGCTCGTGGGACGTCGTCGAGCGGCTGCGCGACCGCGCGCGCGAGCGTGGGATCTTCACCCCGCATCTGCCCGAGGAGTACGGCGGCCTCGGGGTCGGCGTGCTCGGGATGGCGCTGATCTCCCAGGAGGTCGGTGCCGCGCCGCTGGCGGCGTTGGGGATGAACTGCATGGCGCCGGATGAGGGCAACATGCACACGTTGCTGCTGGCGGGCAGCGAGGAGCAGAAGGAGCGCTGGTTGCGACCGCTGGGCGAGGGGCGCATCCGATCGTGCTTTGCGATGACCGAGCCGGATGTGGCGTCGAGCGACCCCACCAACTTGGAGACCACGGCGGTGCGCTCCGAGGACGGCGCCGAGTGGATCCTCAACGGGCGCAAGTGGTGCATCACGGGCGCGATCGGCGCGGCGTTCTCGATCCTGGTCGCCAAGACCGGCGAGGACAGCGCCGCCGGCCACCGCAACTACTCGCTCATCCTCGTGCCGACCGACACCCCCGGCTGGACCGTCGAGCGCGACCCCGAGTGGATGGGCAGCCACTCCCCCGGCGGTCATCCGATCATCTCGATCGAGGACGTCCGCGTCCCGATCACCAACCTGCTCGGTGGCGAGGGCGAGGGCTTCGTGATCGCGCAGAAGCGTTTGGCCGGCGGGCGCCTGGCGCACGCGATGCGCTGGATCGGCATGTCGCAGCGCGCGCTGGACCTCGCCACCGCGCGGCTCCTGCAGCGCAAGTCCTTCGGCAAGGAGCTCGCGCGCCACCAGATGCTGCAGGCGATGATCGCCGACTCGGCGATCGACTTGTACGCCTCGCGGCTGATGGTGCTGCACACCGCCTGGAAGCTCGAGCACGGCCTCCCCCATCGCCAGGAGGTCGCGATGACCAAGACCTACGTGTCGGAGGCGTTCGGCCGCATCGCCGACCGCGCCGTGCAGATCCACGGTGCGGCGGGCATCGCCCTCGACCTCCCGGTCGGCAGGATCTACCAGGATGCGCGCGCCGCGCGCATCTACGACGGCGCCTCGGAGGTGCACCGAATGACGATCGCACGCGAGCTGCTCAAGCTCGCCATGCAGGGTGAGTCGACCAAGGCCGCGACAGGAGACCTGGCCTGATGGCCCACGAGATCGCCGACGACGACATCGTCCGCACGTTCGAAGAGGCAGCCGCCAACGAGCGGCCACCGCTGCTGGTCCTCGACCCGCTGCTGACGTTCCTCGACGAGCACGACCTCGGCGACGGCGAGCCGACGATCCGGCCGATCGGCGACGGGCACTCCAACGCGACCTACCTCTTTGACCGCGGCGGGGCCCGGTTCGTCCTGCGCCGCCCGCCGCGGCCGCCGATCCCGCCGTCAGCCAACGACATGCTGCGCGAGGCGCGGGTGCTGCGCGCGTTGGAAGGGCGGGCACGCGTGCCGCGGGTCCTGGCCGTCTGCGACGACGAGGCCGTGCTCGGCGCGCCGTTCTACGTGATGGAAGAGGTCATCGGCCACGTCGTCACCGGCACGATGCCGGTCGGCCTGGACTCGCCTGCCGAACGGTCGCGGACGGCGAACGAGCTGATCGACGCGTTGGTGGAGATCCACGGGGTCGACTGGCGCGCGGCGGGCCTGGAGGGCTTCGGCAAGCCTGACGGCTATCTGGAGCGCCAGCTGCGGCGGTTCCGCGGGTTGTGGGAGCACAACAAGACCCGTGAGATCCCGGCCGTCGAGGTCGTCGGCTCGTGGTTGGAGGAGAACCTCCCGGCGTCTCCCACCGCCACGATCGTCCACGGCGACTACCGCCTGGGCAACGTCCTGCTCGCGCCCGAGCCGCCGGCGGCGATCGCCGCTGTTTTGGACTGGGAGATGTCGACGATCGGCGATCCGCTGGCTGACCTTGGGTACTTCTGCACGCTCTACGTCGAGCGCGACGACCCGTCCCTGGGGAAGTTTGAGCTGTCGGGTGTGACGCGCGAGGAGGGCTGGCCGACGCGCGCCGAGCTCGTCGCACGGTACGAGGAGCGGTCGGGCCGGTCGATGACCGACATCCGCTGGTACCAGACGCTCGCGCTGTGGAAGTCGATCGTCTTCATGGAGGGGAACTTCCGGCGAGCGTCGTCGGGGATGAGTGATGACCCGTATCTGAAGGCGTTCGGGGATGGAGTTGTGGGGCTGGCGGAGCGGGCGGAGGGGTTGACGCGCGGGGAGTGAGGCGCGAGCGGGGATTCGCGGCCGCATCGTCGAGACGCCGGGGTCCGGGTCGATTTCGCCCCCATACTTGGGTCCAGAGCGACCCGGACCGTGGGTACGGATGCTCGACCCCGAGGGTGGGCGGACGACCGGAGGCGGTGGCACCACCGATCCCGCTCGCTCTCTTCGCTGCCAACAGACCACGCGCCGCATCGCGACCAGTGCCGCGCACTGAACGCCAGCGACGCGACGGCCTGAGCTCGCGGCGCCGCTCGCGCCTACGCCGGCTTGCCGCGCTGTGGCGTCGCGAGGCGTTTGCGTGCCTCGTCGATCCGGGCGCGGGTGCGCGGATCGCGCGCGAGGCGCTTGGCCTCCTCGGCGATGCGCCGGCCCTCGGGGCCACGAGCGAGTTGGCGAACCTGTTCCTTGAAGCGCGTCGACATTCTGCCCTGGACGTCCCCTGACCTGACGGTCAGCAAACGCGCGAATGCCGCTCAGTGTTGCTCAGCGTCACGCTCGATACGGGCGCGCAGCTCCGGCCCTCGTCCAGCCGACACCGCGCGCGCCGCGCGCTCGTCGGTCAGCGCCACGCCGCGCGCGGTCGCGAGGTCCAGCAGCTCCTGGCGCTCGTCGTTCTCGCGCGCCGCACGCAGGAAGAGCCAACAGAAGAGGCCGATCGTCAGCAGCGACTCCTCGACCATCATGATCGAGCCGGCGACGACCTGATCGGTGCCGGGCGCCAACCCGTGCGCCGCCTCACCGGCGGCGTAGGCGGGGTAGAACGCGCTGCCGCCAAAGAGGAACGCGTTGGCCAGCGCAGCCCCCACCAGCCGCACCGCCACGATGTACCCCGCCTTCCAGGCCGTGTTGAACCACGCCGGCGTCGGCAACGGCCCGAAGAGGCACATCCACATGTTGGCGCCGAAGAAGATGAAGCACAGGTGCTGCAGCGCGTGGACGCCGTCGTGGTGCAGCGCGGCCTCGTGGAGCGCCGGGATGTGCCAGGCATACAGATCGATCGCCCACAGCGGCAGCGCGACCAGCGGATGGGCCAGCACCCGCAGCCGGTCGAAGAGGCCGATGCGCAGGATCGGGGCCAGCAGGGGACCGGTGAGGCCGAGCACGAGCAGCAGCGCGCCGAGGTCGGTGATCACGAGGTGCTCGACCATGTGCGCCCAGAACAGCTCCTCGCTGTAGGTCGACAGCGGCGAGACGAGCCCCGCGACGATCAGCGCGACCCCGCTGTAGAACGACCACTGCCGCAGGCCCGGCACCGCGCGCGGCGTCCCGTCCAGCGTCCGCACGCGCCGCGCGTAGAGCGCCACGCTGACCGCCGCGGGCGCGAGCTGCAGCGGCGCGAAGGTGAAGCTGGCGGCAGCCAAAGAGCTCATCCGGCCGCAACCGCTCCCACGCCGCCGAGCGCGCACACGATCCCCACGAGCTGCGGCGCGCGCACGCGCTCGTGCAGCACCATCGCGGCCAGCAGCACGGTCGCGACCGGGTACATGCCGCCGAGCACCGAGACGACGCTGAGATCGCCCTCGGTCTGGGCGATCGACAGCAGCGCCGTCGCCAGCAGGTCGATGCAGCCCACCGCCGCGATCCCGAGCCCGAGCCGCGCCGCCGGGAAGGCCGGCCGCAGGCGCAGGACGACCAACGCCACGAACGGCACCGCCGACCCGCGCGAGACCACCAGCGTCCACGGCACCGAGACGTCGGCCGGTGCATCGATCAGCACGAAGAAGCCGCCGAAGCCGATCGCCGACAGCAGCGCCAGCCCGAGTGCCTGGCGCCCCGCCGCGGTCGCCTCGGCGCCGTCGTGCTCCTCGCGCGAGGCGAGCACGACGCCCACGACGATCGCCGCCAGCCCCACCGTGGTGACCACCGACGGTCGGTTCCCGGTCGCGATCCCGACCACGACCGGCAGCGCGACGCCGGCCGAGGAGATCGGCGCGACGACGCTCATCGTCCCAATCGCCAGCGCGCGGTAAAAGCAGCCGAGGCCCACAACCCCCGACAGCCCGGCGCCGACGGCCGACCAGAAGTCCTGGGGATCATCGAAGAACGGGCCGCCCCAAATCGCCGCCACGATGACGATCACCACGAGGCCGCCGCCCTCGACCAACAGGAGGACGACCGGGACGCTGATGCGGCGGCTAGCGAGCCCGGCGAGGAAGTCCGCCAGGCCCCAGGAGGCTGCGGCGGCGAGGGCGAGCACGATGGCCATTGCCCGAGGATCGTGGCAGGGTGCGCGCGGCGAGGGGCACGGCCGGCATCGGCGGCGCCACTTCGATCGCCGAGACGGGCCGCGGGGCCTGCTGGGACACCGTCGATCCGGCCGGCCCGAACACCAGCTGGCGCAGGTAATGCGCACGCCCGACACCGCCGTCGCCGACCGTCGCGACCGCCGCCACGGCCACTCCGACGAGCACGACCGGCAATGCCGCGCGCGAGAAACGTCGGCGCGCGTCTCCCCCGCCCGGTACCGTCCCGCGCGTGCGCCGGCTATCCATCGCGCGCTCGGTCCAACTTGCGCTTCTTGGATTGACGATCGCTCTCACAGCGATCGCGGGATTCGGCGTGGGCGCGCTGTACTCCTCCCGGCAGCATTACGAAGACCAACTCGCCCATGCCTACGAGGTCAAAGCCTCGGCGGGCAAACTGCTGGCCGCCTCGGTCGTCGAGGAGGCCACGCTGCGGGCTCCTAGCGCCGATCGGACCCCGGCCGGCGACGCCCGCGCCAGGGCCGCCTACACCCAGGCGCTGACCGACACCCGCCGCCGCGCGGCCGACGATCCGCAGAGCATGAAGCTCGTCGAGCAGGCCGGCGCCGCGCAGGGGCGCCTGCGCCGGCCCAACGCCCCCTCAGGCGCTGCGCTCGCCGCCCGCGCGCCAATTGCCGCCCTCTCGCGCCGCCAGGACGACCGGCTCGGCAAGGCCGACGACGCCGCCCGCGACGACTCGCGCCAGGCGCTCGCCTCGATCACCGCCGCCGGCGGCCTGGCGCTGGCGGGCGCGATCGCGCTGGTCGCGCTCCTGCTGGCCGGTGTCCGCCGTCCCCTGGAGAGCCTCGTTGACGCCTCGGCGCGGCTCGCGGGCGGCGACCTGACCGCGCGCGTCAACGACAACACCGGTCCTGACGAACTGCGCCAGCTCGGCCGCTCCTTCAACGCGATGGCCGTCGACCTCGAAGAGGCCAACGAGCGGCTCGAGGCCGAGCGAAGAAGGCTGGCAGTCACGGTCCGCAGCCTCGGCGACGGCCTGCTGATCATCGACGAGGAGGGCCTGGTCTCCTCGGCCAACCCGCGTGCGCTGCGCCTGGCCCCGGAGTTGAAGGTCGGCCATCCGCCCGAGGTCGGCGGGCTCGTCCTGCCGCCCGTCGACGAGGCGCTCGGCGTCGAGATCCTGTTGGAGCACGACGGCCGCACGCTCGCCGTGACCGCCGCGCGGCTGGAGGAGCACGCTGATGGTGGCACCGTCTGGACGCTGCGCGACGCGACCGAGCGCGCCCGTCTGGAGCGCCTCAAGAGCGAGTTCGTCGCGACCGCCTCGCATGAGCTGCGCTCGCCGCTGACCTCGATCAAGGGCTTCGTCGAGCTGCTGCGCGCCGGCGACGGGCTCGACGACCGCCAGCGCGAGTTCCTCGACATCGTCCTGGTCTCCACCAACCGGCTCGTCGACCTCGTCAACGATCTGCTCGACGTCGCGCGCCTGGAGGCCGGGCGTGTCGAGGTGCATCGCCGGCCCGTCGACGTCGGCGAGGTCCTCGCGGACGTCACGACGCTGCTGGCCGGGCGGATCGAGGCCAAGGATCAGGAGCTGAAGATCGACGTCGCCCCCGACACGCCGCGGATCCTGGCCGACGCCACGCGCCTGCGTCAGATGCTCACCAACCTGGTGACCAACGCGCACCTTTACACCGACGAAGGCGGTCGCCTCAGCCTCAGCGCCTCCCAGCTCGGCGCGGGCGTGCGGATCGAGATCTCCGACACCGGCCACGGCATGACGCCCGCCGAGCTCGAGCACGTCTTCGAGCGCTTCTCGCGCGGGGCCGGCTCGACCGGCACGCCAGGCACCGGCCTGGGCCTCTCGATCGTCAAGTCGCTGGTCGACCTCCACGGCGGCACGATCGACGTCGCCTCCACGCCCGGCGAGGGCACGACCTTCGCGATCACGCTGCCCGCCGCGCCGGGCCCGGGCGTCGTCACCCGCCCGTCCGACGCGCTGCGCGGCCGCCGCGTCCTGGTCATGGACGACGAGCCCGAGACCGCGCGGCTGATCGCCGAGCGGCTGGAGCCCTTCGGCGTCAGCTGCGAGATCGTCCACGACGGCGCGACCGCGCTGGAGCGGCTGCGCACCGAGGACTTCGACGCGATGACGCTCGACGTCCTGATGCCGGGCGTCAGCGGCTTCGAGGTCCTGCGCGAGCTGCGCGCCGACCCGCGGCTCGCGGATCTTCCGGTCGTCGTCGTCTCGGTCTTCTCCGGCCGTGAGGCGCTGAGCGGCGAGTGGGTCGTCTCCAAGCCGATCGACGCCGAGGAGCTGGCCGACGCGCTGGGCTCCGCCGTCATGGCCGGCCGTGTCCGGGTCCTGGCCGTCGGCCGGCCCGACATGCGCACCAACCTGCGCCAGGCGCTGGATGACCTCGCGATCGAGCACGAGTGGGCGAGCACGCCGCTGGAGGCCGCGCGGCTGTGTGCCATGCGCCGCTTCGAGGTCGCGCTGGTCGATGCGGGGCTGCCCGACGTCGAGGCCGCGATCGCCGGCCTGGACCTGCGCGGGCGCCGCCTGCGCCGCTCGGTCGTCGTCGTCTCGGCCGACGACGACGGCGGTGCCCCCGGCTTCGCGCGGCTGGACGCCGAGCCGATCTCCGTCGGCGAGGCGGGCGCCGCCGTCCTAGCCCTCTTGGAGCCCGCAGCCGCGGCGGACTTGTAGGCTCGCCGATGGAGGACATGCCAGGCAAGGGGACCATCACCGATATCTCGGTGCTGCAGGAGCGCTTGGCCACCGTCGAGCGTTCGGCCGCCGAGAAGGAGCAGCAGCTCGAGCGCTATGCCGCCGATCTGCGCGAGACGTTCAAGCGCGAGCGCGAGCGTCGCCATGAGCTGCGCCGCTCTTACATGGCCACGGTGCGGGCGCTGTGCAACGCCGTCGAGGCGCGCGATGCCTACACCGGCAAGCACGCCGAGCGCGTCGCCGCCTATGGCATGGAGATCGCCCGCGTCCTCGACGCGCCGTTCTGCGACGACCCCGAGGTCGAGTTCGGCTTCCTGTTGCACGACGTCGGCAAGGTCGCGGTGCCCGACTCGATCCTCTGGAAGCCCGAGCCGTTGACGCCCGAGGAGCGCACGCTGATGGAGCGCCACTCGCTCGTCGGCTGGGAGATCCTGCGCGAGATCGACTTCCTCGGCGAGGCCAAGCTCGTCGTCCGCCACCACCACGAGCGCTGGGACGGCGCGGGCTATCCCGACGGGCTGGCCGGCGACGCGATCCCGCTGGCCGCTCGCGTGTTCTCGGTCGCTGACGTCCTCGACGCCCTAACGACCATCCGGCCCTACCGGCCACCGTCGCCGCTTGCCGTTGCGCGTGACATGATCGCCGAGTCCTCCGGGACGCAGTTCGACCCCGAGGTCGTGGACGCGTTCATGCAGATCTCGCTCACGCGCCTCGACGACATCCGACGCGAGGTCGGCTGACGTGCGCAGTGTCCTGATCGTTGACGACGACCCGTTCATCCGCAAGCTCGTGTCCACGACCCTCGAGGACGTCGCGGGCTTTCAGCTGCACGAGGCCGCCAACGGCGTCGAGGCCGTCGCACTGGCCTCCGAGGTCCACCCCGAGCTGGTGTTCCTCGACATCGACATGCCGCGCATGGACGGCATCGAGGCCTGCCGGCTGATCCGCGCGCAGGACAACGGCGCGGCGAAGGCGACGATCGTCATGCTCACCGCCGCCGGCGCGCAAGAGAACGAGACTCGGGCCCGAACTGCGGGCGCCGACCTCTTCCTCACCAAGCCGTTCAGCCCGCTCGACCTGCTGCGGCTGGTCGACGAGCTGGCCTGAGCGGGGCGCGCCCGCGAAGGCGCGCCCGCTCGATGACTCCTAGCCGCGGTCCCCGCGGCCGTAGAGGAACTTGAACAGCTTGCTCAGCCGCCCCGTCATCTTGGCGTTGTAGGGGTACATGTGCGGGTCCTTCTTGAGCGCGAGGGGCGTGATCAAGACGGCCTGCTGCTGGCAGTACTTGCGGATGCCGCCGGCGCCGTGGCGGGTGCCGAGGCCGGAAGCCTTGGCGCCGCCCATCGGCAGCTCCAGCGCGCTGTAGTTGACCAGCGCGTCGTTGACGCAGACCGCGCCGGCGTCGATCCGCCGCGCGACCGCCTCGGCATGGCCGGTGTCCTTGCCGAAGACCGAGGCGCCCAGACCGTAGGGCGAGTCGTTGGCCAGCGTGATGGCCTCCTCCTCGTCACGGACCTTCATGATCGGCAGCGTCGGCCCGAAGGTCTCCTCGGTCATGGCCAACATGGTGTGGTCGACGTCGACCAGGACCGTCGGCTCGTACCAGTAGCCCTTGTCATGGTGGCCTCGCGAACCGCCGACGACGACGCGGGCGCCCTTGGCCTTGGCGTCCTCGACGTGGCGCTCGACGATGTCGACCTGCGGCGGGAACGTCATCGACCCGACGTCCGCGGTGCCGGCGCCGCCGTCGCCCTGGCGCAGCGCGCGGGCCTTCTCGGTGACCTTCGCGACGAACTCGTCATAGACCGGCGACTCGACGTAGACGCGCTCGATCGAGATGCAGGTCTGCCCGCCGTTGAGCATGCCGTAGTACAACGCGGTGTTGGCGGCACGCTCGACGTCGGCGTCGGCCAGGACGATCATCGGGTCCTTGCCGCCGAGCTCCAGCGAGACCGGGGTGAGCGTGTCGGCGGCGGTCTTCATGACCTTCTTGCCGGTCGCCGTCGAGCCGGTGAACATGATCATGTCGACCTGATCGACCAGCGCGGCGCCGGTGGCGCCCAGGCCGGTGGCGACCTGGAAGACGCCGTCGGGGATGCCGCACGCCTTCAGGCCCTCGGCGAGCTTGAGCGAGGTCAGCGGGGTGATCTCCGACGGCTTGAGGATCACGCTGTTGCCGGCGGCCAGCGCCGGGACGCAATCGCCGAACGAGTTGGTCAGCGGGTAGTTCCACGGTCCGATGACGCCGACCAGGCCGAGCGGCTTGTACCGCAGGCGCAGCTTCTTGCCCTTGACCAGGATGGCGGAGGACTTGACCTTCTCCTCGGCCAGGTACTTCTCGGCGTTGGTGGCCCAGAAGCCGAAGGCCGCGGCGCCGTAAGAGATCTCGGCGATCAGCGCGTCCTCATAGGTCTTGCCGGTCTCTGACCGGATGACGGCGATGACCTCCTCCTGGTGGTCGATCAGCCACTTCTGCATCCGCTTCAGGATGCGCCCGCGACCCTCGAAGCCGAGGGCCTCCCACGCCGGCTGAACCTCACGGCCGCGCCGCGCCATGGCGGCGATCTCCTCGGCACCGAGATCCGGACAGTGGGCGATGACCTCGCCGGTGGCCGGGTTCTCGACGGCAAACTCGCGCGCAGCGGGGACGGCCACCTCGGGGGCGGCGACATCGACCTGCTCCTGCTCCTGGATACCTGCCATGCGTCCATCTCCGGTCGCGTTGCTTTGACGGGGTGTCAAGCCTACCGGCTGATTGTCCGCACGGGAAACGGCGTCACCTGCTCCGCGTCACACTCGTTACGAGAACGTCGTGCTCCGCCGCCATCTCCTCTTCTTCTTCACGGGTGCCCTGCTGGCGCTCGCCGCCGTCCTGGTCGTTCGCGCAGGCGACGATGGGGCCGCCGCGGGGTCCGGTGTGTCCCCGACCACGTCCACCGCGACGACCGCGGGGTCGGCATCGCGCTCCGTGCGCCTGCGCTCGCACCGGCGCGCGCTCCGGGGCCACCACGCGAGCGTGAGCCCGTCGCCGTCCTCCAGCGCCGCCGCACCGGCCAGGGCGCCGCGCTCCACGGGCGGCAGCGCGCGCCCGAGCCCGACCGGCTCGGGCGTCGAGCCACGCCCCGGAACCGAGACCGTTCCCACCGACCCGGCCGCGTCGACGCCTGGCGGCACCACGGAGACCACCCCCGGCGACGGCAGCCAGACCACCGTGCCGCCGTCGGATCCCGGCACGAGCGCGAGCACCGGCGCCGCCACGCCGCCGGCCGACAGCAGCGCGGGGGTCACGATCCCGAACCCCGCCACACCCGACGCATCCGTCGCTCCCTGAATTGGTGTAGTCCACTTCTCCTTGCTGGTCTATACCAGTAGTGCTACGGTCTGGCCGGCACGCTTCACCGAGGAGGAGAAAGAGATGTTCCCCACGTTCCACCCACGGGCAACCGTCGCTGTCTTGCTGGCGACGTCGCTCGCGGCGCTCACGGCGCTCACGGCCGGCTGCGGGTCCAACGACGACAACAACAGCTCGGGCAGCTCGACGACGGCCTCGTCTTCGGGCGCGGGCGCGAAGATCGCCCTGCTCCTGCCCGAGAACAAGACCGCGCGCTACGAGAACCAGGACAAGCCGTTCTTCACCGCCAAGGTCAAGGAGCTGTGTCCGAACTGCGAGATCATCTACGAGAACGCCACGCAGGACGCCGCCAAGCAGCAGCAACAGGCCGAAGCCGCGATCACGCGCGGCGCCAAGGTCCTCGTCCTCGACGCCGTCGACGTCGCCTCGGCCGGCTCGATCGTCAACCGCGCCCGGCAGGCGAAGATCCCCGTCCTCAGCTACGGTCGCCTCGTCGCCAACGCTCCGCTGGACTACTACGTGTCGATCGACCCCTTCAAGGTCGGCCAGCAGCAGGCCCAGGTGCAGCTCGAGGCGCTCAAGGCCGCCGGCAAGGCCAACCCCAGGATCGTGATGATCAACGGCTCGCCGACCGACTCCAACTCCGCGCCCTACAAGAAGGGCGCCGAGCAGGTCTACAAGGCCGGCGGCGCGAAGATCGTCAAGTCCTATGACACGCCCGACTGGTCGCCCGACAAGGCCCAGCAGGAGATGGAGCAGACGATCACGGCGCTGGGCAAGACGGGCTTCGACGCCGTCTACGTCGCCAACGACGGCATGGCCGGCGGCGCGGTCGCCGCGATGAAGTCCGCAGGCCTGAGCCCCAACAAGCTCTTCGTCACCGGTCAGGACGCCGAGGTCACCGGCGTGCAGCGGATCCTCACGGGCGAGCAGCTGATGACCGTCTACCAGCCGCTGAAGGAGATCGCGGGCAAGTCGGCCGAGATCGCCGTGCCGCTGGCCCAGGGCAAGCCGGTGCCGTCAGGCATCACGACCAGCAAGACCGACAACGGCGCGGGCCAGGTCCCGTCGGTGCTGGTCCCGACGCTGGCGATCAACAAGGACAACATCGAGAGCACGATCATCAAGGACGGGTTCTTGAAGCCGGCCGACGTCTGCACCTCGGCCTACGCGTCGGCCTGCAAGGACGCCGGCATCCAGTGACGGCGGAGCTCCCTCGCAAGCTGTCGCGCGCCAGCCCCAAAGGGACGCAGCTGCGTTCGATCATGGAGGACTTGATCGACGCGCTGAAGCCCGGCGACCCCCTCCCCTCCGAGCGCGAGCTGGCCGAGCGCTACGGCGTCGCGCGGATGACCGTGCGCGCCGAGATCACCCGGCTGGCCGCGGAGGGGATGGTGGAGCGCGTGCAGGGGCGCGGCACGTTCGTGGCCGAGGCGCGCGTGGCGCAGGCGGCGACGCTCAGCTCGTTTACCGAGGACATGCGGGCCCGCGGGTTGAAGGCGGGCTCGCAGGTCCTCGGGCAGGAGACCGAGCCGGCCGACGAGCTCGTCGCCGGGCGGCTGGGGATCGCGCCCGGTACGGCGGTCGTCCGCGTGCGGCGCGTGCGGACCGCCGACGGCGAGCCGATGGCCTTGGAAGAGGCGTTTCTGCCCGCGGCGCGCTTCGGCGCGCTGGCGGCCGAGGATCTCGAGGGCGCGTCGTTGTTCACCGTGTTGGAGGAGCGCTTCGGCGTGCGCTTCCCGGCAGCCGATCAGCAGGTCGTCGCGGTCGAGATCGTCGGCGAGGACGCCAACCTGCTGCGTGTCGCGCCCGGTCGCGCCGGGCTGAAGTTCCACACCATCTTGCTGGACGCCGACGAGCAGCCGCTGGCCTACGCGTGGTCGCTCTTTCGGGGCGACCGCTATGAGATCCGGCTACGCCAGGAGCGCCGGCTGTGAGCGCAGGCGCGGGCGGGATGGGTGTCCGGATGACCGCCGAGATGGCCGAGCAGCCGCGCGTGCTCGCCGCGCTGGCGGGCCGCCGCAGCGAGCTCATCGCCGAGCTGCGCGCCGCCCTCGGCGACACCGCGCCCGCCGGCATCGTCCTGGTCGCGCGCGGCTCCTCCGACAACGCCGCGGTCTTCGGCCGCTACGTGCTGGAGCTGGCGACGCGCCGCCCGGTGGCGCTGGCCGCGCCGTCGCTGATCACACGCTACGGCGCGCAAGATCGCCTGGACGGCTGGCTGGCGGTGGGCGTCTCGCAGTCGGGCCGCACGCCGGAGATCGTCTCGGTGCTGGAGAGCTACGGCGCCGCGGGCGCGCGGACGGTCGCGATCACCAACGACCGCGAGAGCGTGCTCGCCCACGCCGCCGACGCGACGATCGCCACGGCCGCCGGGGCCGAGCAGGCCGTACCGGCGACCAAGACGGTGACCGCGCAGTTCGCCGCCTTTGCGGTGCTGGCCGAGGCGCTGGCGGGAGACGCGGGTCGCGGTCGCCTGCCGTGGGACGCCGGTGCGTGGGACGCGCTCCCCGACGCCGTCGGCGAGCTGCTGGCCGACGTTGGCCCCGCGGTCACCGCAGCGACCGCGATCGGCGCCGCGCAGGGTCTCGTCGCCATCGCGCGCGGCCTGCTGCTCGGCGCCGCGCTGGAGGCCGCGCTCAAGGTCAAGGAGTTGACCGGCATCCTCGCCGAGGGCGCCTCAGCCGCCGACTTCCTGCACGGCCCGATCGCCGTCGTGCACCGCGGGCTGCCCGTCCTGACGCTCGCTGCCGGAGGCCCGACCGCCGCCGACGTCGCCGAGTTCGCCGCCGCGGCCCGCGAGCGCGGCGGCCGCGTCCTGGCGATCGCACCCGACGGCGACCTGCCGATCCCAGCCGCGATCGGCGACGGCCTCGCCGCCATCCCCGCGATCATCCGCGCCCAGCAACTCGCCCGCGAGCTCTCGCTGCTGCGCGGCATCGACCCCGACGCGCCGTTCGGGCTGTCGAAGGTCACGGCGACCAGGTAGCGCTGCGTCCTTGGCGCTCAGTGCGCGGCGTTGGTCGGGGTGCGACGCGTGATCCGTCGTCACCGAGGAGAGCGAGCGGGAGCGGCGCCACGTGGCGCAGCCGGTCGTCCGCTCACGCCGTGGATCCGTGTCGTCTGGTG